>JAUWSR010000060.1 GCA_030609975.1 Acidobacteriota bacterium
AATCAGCTGCTCTACCAACTGAGCTACGCTGGCATAATCTCCCGCAACAAGTGCTTAAAAATGTCTTTTTTGAATGTACTTTGTTTTAGGGAGAAAAAAAATGAGAAGAGAAAGGGCTACCTTTACACTCCTCGCCAAGCAGTGAGCAAATATACTACTACTACGCGGGATATGCTACAAAAAATCAAACTTAATGTCAAGAACCTTTCCAAATTAATTCATAATTATTCATTAATACTGTCGATATTTATATAACTTCAATGTTAGTGGCATTTCGTTATGACTCTTGAACGATCAGCTTGAATACTTCGATTACGATGTCTTTCACATTTATTATCGACATTATTAATCCTTATTAATAACCTGACCTATCCCAATATCGATATTGATACAAACATAATATTATCAATATTTTGTGTTGACTCTAGGAGAAAGCATTCTGATTACTTCGGTTACAATGTCATTTCTATTTGTAATCGACATTTTTTACCCTTCGGGCGAGCTCTCCATAATACCCGGGGGGGTGGGAGGGAGGTCGCCTTGAGTCTACGGCAATCTCAACTCGTGAATAATCCAGGATAATTAACTTTTATTGGATTAAAAGACAAGCAGGTTTCCTGGATCCTTTGCTTAAGATGAAAGGAATTCCTTTGTGATTGTTAAAGATTTTCGATTTCGTTGACAGGGATGAATGGGGGTGATATATTTCGAAATCTACTCTATATATAAAGGAATGCTGTATGATCAAGAGGTATACCCGTCCTGAAATGGGCGCCATTTGGGAGGATCAAAATCGCTACCAGAAGTGGCTCGATGTAGAGCTGGCGGTATGCCAAGCCTGGCACGAAGTGGGCGAGATCCCCGCCGATGCCTTAAAACGTATTCAAGAGAAGGCATCCTTCTCGATCGACCGTATCGATGAGATTGAAAAAGTCGTCAAGCACGACGTCATCGCATTTTTGACGTCAGTCGCCGAATTTGTCGGTGATGACTCCCGCTTTGTTCACCTGGGGCTCACCTCCTACGATGTAGTGGACACGGCTCTCTCGCTGATGATCAAGGAAGCCCTGGAAAAAGTACAGAAAGATGTTTTGGATTTTAAAGACGTGCTCAAAGAACAAGCCCTGAAGTACAAAGACACGGTGATGGTAGGCCGTACTCACGGTGTGCACGCTGAGCCTATCACGTTCGGAGTTAAGATCCTGGTCTGGTATGCCGAGATCAAGCGGCATCTCGAGAGGATCGAACACGCCCTTGAAAATATCTCGTACGGACGGATCCAGGGTGCAGTGGGGACGTACATCCACCTCGATCCCCAAGTCGAGGTATTAGCCTTGAAAAAACTGGGATTGAAGCCGGCTCCGGTATCCAAGAAGATCCTGCAGAGGGACCGGCATGCAGAAGTGATATCCGTTCTGGCTCTGGTCTGTGCCACATTGGACAAGATCGCTCAAGAGATCCGGCATCTTCAGAAGACCGAAGCCTTAGAGGTGGAGGAGTCCTTCACCAAAGGGCAAAAAGGCTCTTCAGCCATGCCCCATAAAAAAAATCCGGTGCGCTGCGAACGCATCTCAGGTTTGGCCCGCATTCCGCGGGGCAATCTGCAGGTAGCTCTCGAAAACATCCCGCTCTGGCATGAACGGGATATTTCCCACTCCTCAGCGGAAAGGGTGATCTTCCCGGACAGTTTCATCGTGACCGATTTTATCCTGTCTGAAACAGCCAGTATTCTTCAAAACTGGCGCGTGCATCCGGACCACATGCTGGAGAATATCAACATCACCCGGGGATTGGTATTTTCCCAACGGGTGATGTTGGCCCTCACAAAAAAGGAACTTTCCCGAGAAGACGCATACCATCTGGTCCAGAGAAACAGCATGAAAGCCTGGGAAGAAAGACGGGATTTCAGAGAATTCCTAGAAGCGGACTCCGACATCACCCGTCATATGAGCCCAGAAGAGATTGCTGATTGTTTTAAGCTGGATCCCTATGTGGATAAGATCGATTATATCTTTAAAAAGGTGTTCGCCGATGAAAATTAGAGTCCTGGTCTCGTACAAAGATAGTGTCCTGGATCCTCAAGGACAAACCGTGAAGAACGCACTGCATACACTCAACTATGATTGCGTGAAGGATGTCAGGCAAGGAAAGGTATTCGAACTGGAGCTGGAGGAAGTTTCTCCGGAAAAGGTGGAGGAGGTCATTCCAGAGATCGCGCACACGGTACTGGCCAATCCCATCATCGAAAAATTTGAATGGCAGGTAATAGAAGAATGAAATTCGGTGTGGTGGTTTTTCCTGGATCGAACTGCGATAACGATACGCTGCACGCCGTCCGGGATGTATTCGAGCAGGAGGCGGAATTCCTTTGGCACAAAGACCATGACCTCAAGGGATCGGACTGCATCATCCTCCCCGGGGGTTTCTCGTATGGAGATTATCTGCGTTCCGGTGCCATCGCGCGTTTTTCCCCTCTCATGCAGGAGGTGAAGGAGTTTGCCTTGAAAGGCGGGATTGTACTGGGCATCTGCAACGGCTTTCAAGTGCTGCTGGAGCTGGGACTGCTTCCCGGCGCCATGATGCGTAACAAAAACCTGAAGTTTTTGTGTCAACATGTCTATCTCCGTATTGAGAATAAAGACACACCCTTCACACAAGCGGGTCATGAAGGTCAGGTCCTGCGGATCCCCATCGCACATTTTGACGGCAACTATTATACAGACCGGAAGGGCCTGAAAGAGCTGGAACGGAACCAACAGATCGTCCTGCGCTATACCAATGAGGAAGGATATCTTACCGAGGAGGCTAATGTGAACGGCTCATTGGACCACTGTGCCGGTCTCATGAATAAGGCGGGGAATGTCCTGGGGATGATGCCGCATCCGGAGCGGGCTTCCGAAGCTATCCTAGGCAGCCGTGACGGCCGCCTCATTTTCCAATCGATCATCAACTACATCCATCACACCTAGATATCGGAGGCTATGTCTTGAGCGAAAAGACCATAATAGATGAACAGACCATAAAAGAGCACAATCTGACTCTCGATGAATACGCACTGATCCAAGAGCTGATCGGACGGGAGCCAAACCTGACCGAACTGGGGATCTTTTCTCTGATGTGGTCGGAGCACTGCAGCTACAAAAGCTCCAAGGTGCACCTGAAAAAACTTCCCGTGACCGGAAAGAACGTGATCCAAGGGCCGGGTGAGAACGCCGGGATCATCGATATCGGCGAAGGTTTGGTGGCTGTATTCAAGATCGAATCCCACAACCACCCTTCCTTTATCGAACCATATCAAGGAGCCGCCACAGGAGTGGGCGGTATCCTGAGGGATATCTTCACCATGGGGGCGCGTCCCATCGCAGCCATGAATTCTCTCCGCTTCGGGCCGCTCGACATCCCAAAAAATCGCTCCATTATGGACGGCGTGGTTTCCGGGATCGCAGGCTACGGCAATTCCTTTGGCGTGCCTATGGTAGGAGGGGATGTCTATTTCAATGACTGTTACTCTTTGAATCCCCTGGTCAATGCCTTCTGTTTGGGCCTGGCTGAGAAGGACAAGATCTTCTATGCCCGAGCCGAAGGCTTTGACAATGCCGTGCTCTATGTCGGCTCCAAGACCGGCCGGGACGGCATCCACGGCGCCACCATGGCTTCGGCTGAGTTCGGTGAAGACCTGGAAGAAAAAAGACCGAATGTCCAGGTGGGCGATCCTTTCAAGGAAAAGCTTCTACTGGAGGCCTGCCTAGAGGTCATGGACCAAGGATTGGTGGTGGGGATCCAAGACATGGGGGCCGCCGGCTTGACCTGTTCCACCACAGAAATGGCCGCTAATGCCGGCACTGGCATCGAGATCGATCTGGATCTCGTACCTCAACGCGAAGAGGGCATGACACCCTATGAGATCATGCTGTCTGAATCCCAGGAACGGATGCTGATCGTTGCCGAAGAGGACAAAGTCGAACGAGTACAAGAGGTTTTTGCCAAATGGGACCTGGACGCCGTCCGTATAGGAAGAGTCACAGAGGGTGGTCGGCTGCATGTCAAGTGGCATGGCGAAACCGTAGTCGAAATTCCGGTGGACTCAGTGGTCAACCTCTGTCCGGCCTATAACCGAGAATACAGCCCCCCTTCTCCCCCCCAGCCGATAATAGAAAATACGACGATCTCCACGCCTCAGAATTATAAGGAGGTTTTCCTCAAACTGCTGACCTCCCCCACCATCGCCAATAAGGAGTGGGTCTTCCGTCAATATGACCATATGGTCCAGACCAACACCGCGTTTCTGCCTGGAGCGGATGCCTCTCTGCTTCGGATCAAGGATCAGAAAAGAGCGCTGGCCATCACATTGGACGGGAATTCCCTTTACACCTACCTCGAACCACGCAGCGGCGGCAAGATAGCCGTGGCAGAAGCCTGCCGCAACCTGGCCTGCGTTGGGGCCACCCCGATAGGTGTGACCAACTGTTTGAATTTCGGAAATCCAGAAAAACCGGAGATCATGTGGCAGTTCAAAGAAGTGGTGGAAGGAGTGGCTGAAGCCTGTCAGACATTTGACATCCCGGTGACCGGGGGAAATGTAAGCTTCTACAATGACACCAAGGGCGTTTCCATTCACCCCACACCCGTGTTGGGAATCGTGGGCATGGTGGATGATATCGACAAAGCCGTTTCCCCGGGGTTTAAGGAAGAAGGACATATCATCCTTCTCTTAGGAGAGAATAAAGACGAACTGGGAGCTTCGGAATACCTCAGGTGGGTGCTGCGGGAAGAAAAAGGAAGAACCCCACAGATCGATTTGGATTATGAAAAACGGGTCCACCAGGTCTGTCTTGATGCCATTGACCAGGAATTATTGTTTTCCGCCCATGATATCTCGGAGGGAGGATTGGCAGTATGTGCTGTGGAATGTGCATTTTTAAGCCCAACAAATATGGGCTGCAGTCTGGACTTGCGAAGTGACCTGCGGCCGGATGTGCTGCTCTTTGGGGAAACCCAATCCCGGATCTTGGTCACTATTTCGGACAAGAATCTGGAAGCCGTTCTGGCTTTAGCAGAGAAACACAAAGTCACTGCTGCTGTTTTAGGTACAACAGGAGGAGATACGTTCAAAATCAGTGTCAACGATCTTAGCATCTTCGAGGTACCTGTCCTTGAGGCATACAATGCATGGAAACAGGCGATACCGGAATATTTTAAGGTGAGGTAAGGCCCGTTGTCTCAACGGCCTCGTTGGATGAATAAAAAAATTGGCATCCTGGCTCTTTGTGTTTTATTCAGCCTGGTTCAGTCCGCCCAAGGGATTGAATTTGGTTTAAAAATCGCCGGGGGCTTGAGTTTTCTCAATCCAACCGATGTCAATCGCACTCTTCAGGATTGGGTGGAGTGGCAAAAGCGGAGTATCGACGCCAACGAGAATTGGACCTTTTTAAGCGCCCAGGAACCTCAGATCACACGCGGAGTGGAATTCGAAGGGGAATTGGTGTTTTCTCTCAGTTCCCGGTTTGCCCTATCACTCGGCACAGGTTTTATCTATTCCGACCTGAAGAGCACGGGCACCGAAGTCCGAGTCCAGAAACCCCTGGGTGAAACCATCCTGGTACAGCCCCACACCTTGAGTGCCCTCCCCATCATGATGTTCGGGTACGCTCGCTTTCCCTTCAGTCGTATGTTTTCGGTCTATGTGAAGGGAGGGGCCGGTTTCCTTTGGGCCAAATATGTCGAACGCTACGGGACAAGGCGGGCGGAAAACGAAAAATTCAACTACCTGCGTGACGAAAGCTCTTCAGCTCAGAGTCCAACTTACGTAGGGGGGATGGGACTTTTTCTGGAAACTGAACCCGGGATCCGCTTTTTCCTGGAAGGCACATACCGTTGGGCTAAGGTCTCAGATTTTGAAGGAGAAACCAATAAAGAGATAAGGGGACCTTTATATTACTATGAGAAATATGATTTTGGCTTTTGGCAGGCTAAGATGCGGGTTCATGATCAAGAGCCTTCCGGCGAAAACATACGTTCTGTAAAAAGAGCTGAAGTCGACTTTAGCGGGCTCTCCATAAAACTCGGGATCATGATCCGATTTTAAGTTGAGGGATTGCTTCGCTCCCTTCGGGAGCTCGCAATGACAGGAGGCTCAATGAGTGAAGAGGTTTTTCGGAGCCCTAAAAAGAGAGGGAGATTCGCAGTTTTTCTTTCCGGCCGAGGCTCGAATTTCATGGCGATCCACAAGGCAGTCCAGGCAGGAGGGATCGATGCCGATATCGGCCTGGTGTTCAGCAACAAGCGTGAGGCCCCCGGCTATCTGTATGCGCAGGAACACGGTCTGGAAACCCTGTATCTCTATTACAAGAAATTTGATTCCAGAGAGGCTTATGATGCCAGGCTTGCAGAAGAGATCAATAAACGAGATATCGACCTGATCGTCCTGGCCGGCTACATGCGCATCATCACCGCACCTTTTTGCCATGAGTTCAAGAACCGTATCATCAACATACATCCAGCGCTCCTCCCCGCTTTCCCGGGTCTGCACGTACAGCAGCAGGCCATTGATTGGGGAGTTCGTTTTTCGGGCGCCACCGTCCATTTTGTCACAGCTGAAGTGGATATGGGCCCTATAATCCTCCAGGCTGCGGTCCCTGTTCACCAAGACGATACCGAAGATACACTGGCCGCCCGCATCCTTAAAGAAGAACACCAGATATATCCCGAAGCCGTCAAGCTTTTCTTCGACGGCCGCCTCGAAGTCCGCGACCGCCGTGTCTTCATCCTCCCCGAAGATACATGATACCTCACCATGCTCATTGTCTTGCCTTTTTAGAGGGAACCGTGTAAATATATGGGGATTCCTGTAGACCATTGACTAGGTCAAATGGACAATACAATGTCGATAAATAAGGAAGTTACCAGACAATTCGATTACCTGAAAAAGGGCAGCGTAGAGATCATCCAAGAGCGTGAGCTTAAGGCCAAACTAAAACGCTCTCTGGAGGAAAACAAACCCCTGCAGATCAAGGCCGGATTCGATCCCACTGCTCCGGATATCCATCTGGGGCATACCGTGCTCATCCGCAAGATGAAGCACTATCAGGATCTGGGCCATGATGTGGTCTTTCTCATCGGTGATTTCACGGGACTGATCGGTGATCCTTCGGGCCGCTCCAAGACCCGCCCTCCCATGACCCGGGAGGAGATCAACAGGAATGCGGAGACCTACAAGACTCAGGTTTTCAAGATCCTGGATCCGGAAAAGACCATCATCGATTTCAATTCCCGCTGGTTGGGGGCGCTTACCAGCTTTGAGATCATCAAACTCATGGCCAAATACACCGTAGCTCGAATCCTGGAGCGGGACGATTTTACCAACCGTCTGGAAAAAGGACAGCCGATCTCGACACACGAGCTCCTTTATCCCTTGATGCAGGCATATGATTCGGTCGCCTTGAAGACGGATGTGGAGATGGGTGGAACCGATCAAAAATTCAATCTGCTGGTCGGCCGGGACATTCAAAAAGAATTTGGTTTACAGCCCCAGATCGTTCATACCATGCCCCTCTTGGAGGGACTGGCCGGTATGGAGAAAATGAGCAAATCTCTGGATAATTATGTCGGCATTACCGAACCTCCCAACGAGATATACGGCAAGCTCATGTCTATCTCGGATCCTTTGATGTACCGCTATTATGAGCTGCTGACGGATATCTCAATGGCAGAGATCGAAACGCTACAACAGCAAGCTTCTGAAGGAACGGCCCATCCCAAAGACCAAAAATCCCGACTCGCCGGTATGATCGTAAAGGATTTTTGGGGTGAAGCTGATGCGGAAAAGGCGGTTCAGGAGTTCGATCGTGTTTTCAAGCAGAAAGGAATTCCCGAGGAAATCGAAGAGGTTCCTGTCACAGGCCCTACGGCCATGCTTCTTGACCTGATCACCGAGAAAAAGATACTACCTTCTCGAGGAGAGGCCAAGCGTTTGATCCGCCAGGGAGGGATCTACCTGGATGGGCAGCGGATCGACGACATCGCTTATACCCTGGAGCTGCAGCCTGGTCAAAAGACCATTTTAAAGCTGGGGAAGAAACGATTTTATAAGATAAAGCGATATGAATAATATCTGGAACGGCACATTCACTTTAGAGGCATACTCCGGCATACTAGACTCTCTGCAGGAGCTTTTCCCTCTGAACTACACAGTTTGTGACATCCCTCAGATCCTGAGTCAGATCTTCCGGCCTAAGTTTGTGATCCGACATGATGTCCTCGGATCCCTGGACTCAGCTCTCGAAATGGCCAAATTGGAAGAAAAACACGGAATCCGTGCCAGCTATATGATCGCTGCTAACGCCACCGAGATCATGCTTGAAAAACCTCAGACTTGGGAGGTCCTCGAACAGCTCAAAGAGTACAACCATGAAGTGGGTATCTTCATCGACACGGGAAAAAAACATCCTCCAAGAGCAGAGCTGGAAATGCTGCTGCAGGCGGAAAGAGCCCGGTTTGAAAAAAACTTGAGCTTTCCAGTTCTGTCCGTAGTTTTCCCCTCGCCTCCTCCCGAAGTCGATCCTCCTTCCTTTTTTATTGGAGGTATGATCCATGCCGCCGCAGCTTCCCTAGCCCAGTGGTCGCTCACCGATCTTCAGGGACCCTGGCAGCAGCCGGATATCACTCCCGAAGAAGACAACCCGGATCGCTGTCTACTGCAGATCCTCATCCATCCCCACCTCTGGAATACAGCCTGACCCGGACCGCCTTTGACGAAAAATCGAAATTAAGATAAAATCTATAGAAATCATAGGCTTCGATTAAGAAGAAGTAGAGAAAACAAATTTAAGTGCTCGAATAGAGGAACCGCAGCGATGACTCAAAAAAAAGATGATCTCCGCCAAGAGATCCAGGGAGCCCTGCTGGAATCAGAGAACCGCTACCGAATGATATTCGACCACATCAACGACGGCATCATCATCCATGATCCAGAAGGCAACATCTTCGATGTCAACCAGACCATGCATGAACGCCTGGGTTACGCTAAGTCTGAGATGCTCAGGATGTCGCTGAAGGATCTCGTTTCCCCCGAATTCGCCCAGAATATTAAAAAAAATGTCATGAAGCTGAAAGAGGAGGGCGTAGCGATCTTCGAATCTGCGGATAAACGCAAAGACGGTACCTATATGCCTGTAGAGATCAGCGCCCGCTATGTGGATTACAAGGGGAAAAAACTCATACAAAGCGTGGTCCGAGACATCCAGGAACGGACACTGGCGGAAGAGTTGATCTCTGCCAACCTAAGGGAAAAAGAAGCCCTTTTGGGAGAGCTTCAGTCACGGACAAAATTCGACAATCATGTATTCACCATGATCCTTCAGCAGCTGAAAAAATCAGAGGATCCTCAAGCTTTGCAGAGCTCGATCGAGAATCAGCGGAAACGTCTTCTGACGCTGCGTTTCATCCAAAATAAGATCTACCAGCACAAAAATCCCCTCCGCGTTAATTTCGACAGTGTGATCCAAAGTCTCACTAGATATGTCTACAATCTTTATCCTCTCAAGGATAAAGCGATCGACATCAAGGTCAGCTGCGAAAAAGGCCGTTTCGATATGCCGACCAGCATGAACTGTGCTCAGATCGTCTCTGAGCTCCTGTCCAATGCTCTGCTGCATGGCTTTAAGGGCCAGGAGCAAGGAGCCATCGAACTCAGTTCTCACCAAAGCCAAAACGGAAAGCAGATCATCAGGGTTGCGGATAACGGCGTGGGATTTCCGGAGGAGTTGGATCTCTTTAATGTTCAGACCATAGGGCTACGAGTGGTTACCGGTTTGGTCGAAAAGCTCTCGGGAGAAATCCGCATGGACCGAAAAACCGGGACGGCCATTCAGATTGAATTTTAAAGGAAAATGACACAAAAACTGATAGACTGGAACCTTCGACATAAGATCATACTGCACATCCTAGTCGTAGGGATCCTGGCGACGATTTTGCTTTTTTCCCTTTATTTCTCTATGCAGAATGCTCTTATCAACACCCTTTATCTGCAAAAAGCGGAGATGGTGGCGGCCATGATCGACTGCAATGTGACCCACCATATGGAACAGGGAAGATCCTCGAATGTGGGCCCGGCCCTATCCCAAATCGCCGCCCCCAGCAGCATTGAGCGTCTGCGTATCATCGATCTAACGGGAAGAATTCTCAATTCCTCTGATCCAGAAGAGGTCGCCGGCACCATGGAAGCAGATGATTTGGCCGCGGTCAAAAGCCTTTACCCTGACTTAGATCAGGACCACATCTTTGGCGTAAAACCCCTAACATCTACAAAAAGCTACATCGCCATACCCAACCGTGAGGAATGCTTTGGCTGTCATTCTCCCGAGACTCGAGTCTTGGGCATCCTCGAAGTGCAGCTTAGTGATACTTTCACATCCTCGCTGATCAGCAGCTTCCAGATTAAAAGCATCATCATTGCACTCGTGGCGCTTGCAGTGCTGATCTTTATCATCCTGAGACTCTTTGAGAAGATCATCAACCGGCCCCTGGCTCAATTGAAAAACTACATGAAGAGGATTCAAGCCGGAGACCTGAATGTAAAACTGAAACCAAAAAAGAACGATGAGATCGGAGGCCTGACTCGAGATTTCAACACCATGGTAAAAAAGCTCGAGGAAGCCAATGCGAGGATCGAAGATCTCCACAAACAGCAGATGGAACGGGCAGGACACCTAGCATCGTTGGGGGAGCTTGCAGCCGGACTGGCACATGAGATTAAAAATCCCATTGCCGGGATCAAAGGATCTTTAGAGATCATCACAGAAAGGACGGATTCGGACGACCCGAAAAAAGAAATCTTCATAGAGATCATCAAACAAACAGATAAGATCCATACGATCGTGCAGGATCTCTTGAATTATGCCAAGCCCAAAGATCTGGAAATGCTGCCGGGTGATCCCAACCTGAGTCTCCAAGAGGCCATAACCCTGGCTAAACCCCAAACAAAAGACAAGGAAATTCGCTTCCAGTATGAAGACCTGGAAAAGGATATTGCCATTGTGTTCGACGCCAACAAGCTTCAGGAAGTCATCCTCAACCTTCTGCTCAACAGCATCGCAGCCATCGACAAAGCCGGGACCATCACCCTAAAAATCGAACAACCCGAGGATTATGAGATCGTGATCTCCATATCCGACACCGGCAAAGGCATAAAGCCAGAGCACCTGGATCAGCTCTTCACTCCTTTTTTCACCACCCGTAAGGAAGGGACAGGCTTGGGACTGTCCATCTGCAAACAGATCATCGAAGCTCATAAAGGCCTCATCGAAGTGCAAAGTGAACTAGGCAAAGGCACCACTTTTTTCATCCACCTGCCTCTTCAAAAAGATGGACTGGGAATGAGCAGTGCATAGAAAAAAGATCCTTGTGGTCGACGATGAAAAACTGCTGCGCTGGAGTATCCGTCAGAAATTGTCGGAATGGGACCTGGAGGTGACAGAGGCTGAAACGGGTGACGAAGCCCTGCAGCACTTCCAGTTGGATACCCCGGACCTGGTCATCCTGGATATGAACCTACCCGACATGAAAGGCTCGGAGATCCTCAAGACTATTAAAACCGACAATCCTGAACTCCCGGTCATCATTATCACGGCCTATGGGTCGATCGATGATGCGGTGAATGCCATGCGTTTAGGGGCCTATAATTTTTTAACCAAACCCATCGACTATCTTAAACTACAGAATGCGATAAACAATGCCTTTGAAGCATTGTCTTTAAAGAAAGAGGTTGCCCGCCTCAAGGAGAAGGTCAAGAAAAGTTTCGATCTGAGCCAGATCGTGGCCAAATCAGAAAGCATGCTTAATATTTTGAGCATGACCAAGACCATTGCCCGCAGCGAGACCTCCATCATCCTGCTTCAAGGTGACAGCGGCACCGGAAAAGATCTGCTGGCCCAGGCAATCCATCATCTCAGCCGACGCAGTTTAGGTCCTTATCTGGCGATCAACTGCTCCGCTATCCCGGAGAACCTTCTGGAAAGCGAGCTTTTCGGCTATGAAAAAGGTGCCTTTACCGACGCAAAACAGCGCAAACAGGGACTGGTGGAGATAGCCCACAAAGGAACCCTCTTGCTGGATGAGATCAGCACCTTGAGTCTGCCGCTGCAAGCGAAGCTGCTGCGTTTTTTAGAGACCCAGACCTTTAAACGCGTTGGGGGTCTTAAGGATATTGAAGTCGACATCCGTGTCATTGCCGCTACCAATCAAGACCTCGATTTGATATCCCAATCCGGGGAATTTCGTCGGGACCTTTTCTTCCGCCTGAATGTATGTCCGATCTTCATCCCTCCTCTAAGGGAGCGTGTGGATGATGTCCTACCGCTGACCCAGCATTTTATTCAAGAATACAACATCAAATTCCGGAAAGATATCCGAGGGCTGAACAGGAAAGCGGAAAAAATCATGTTGGATTATACCTGGCCCGGGAATGTACTCGAGCTTAAAAACGCCCTGGAGCGCGCTATGATCTTCGAAGAGGGAGGCCGCATCGGAACCGAGTATCTTCCCATCTGGAAAGCCCGCCCATCTACAGAAACTAAAACAACCGGAGAAACAAGCATAGATTCAGCTTCTCTTTCGCTCAAAGATATGGAGAAACAGCTTTTGATCAAAGCTCTGCAGGAAGCCCATGGGAACAAAAGCCAAGCCGCCCGGATGCTCAAGGTCACCCGCGATACCCTGCGCTACAAAATCAAGAAATATGACCTCGAGTAACCATCCTTATTCCCACTAGCTCTCCATTGCCAGATCAGGGTCTCACACCTATATGAAAAATACCGGTTCCCAACCAAGCGGCAGGTTGGGGGATTTCACCCACTATCGCGCCATATCCCCCAGGATAAAAAAATCGCCTTTTTACTGATTTTTAATTTGAATTCATGCATCTTCTTTTAAATCATTACTATATAAAATATTTGCACCAAACATGCAATTTTGGCACGAACTTTGCTCTGAAAGAAATCTATAAAAGATACAGCTATGTTAAGGGCTTTAATAATCGACGACGACAAACTCATCCGGTGGTCGCTGAAAGAGATCTTCTCTCAAGCAGGACACCAGGTGGAAACCGCTGCTCTGCCCACGGACGCCCTGGCTAAGGCGGAAGCCTCTAACTATGACCTTATTTTTTCTGATTTTGAGATGGAAAACAGCAGCATGGCCTCGGTGTTGAGAGCCCTACACCAGCTTCAACCCGAAGCCACGATTGTCGTTCTCTCTGGTTTAAGCAAAAAACAGATCGAGTCTCAGCTCTCCGGCCTCCCCATATTCAGGATCATCGAGAAACCTTTCAAGGCGGAAGATATCCGGGGATTGGCCCAAGAAGTTCAGGATTCACATAGATGAAAATTTACCTAGGAGGTAAAAGAAAGGAATGAAAACTAAAGCACATTTAAAATTACCTCACCCTAAAGTTCTTTTATTTATAGGGTTGTCGGTTTGCCTGGTCGGTTTCTTAACCGCCAACAGGCCGGCGCATCAGGACATGGATGTCGAGGCTTGCGCCGATTGTCATGAGGACATGGCAAAGGCCTTTTTGGCCGCGCCTCATGGCGTGACCAACACCTGCACAGGCTGTCACGGCGATGCGGAACAGCACTTGGAGGAAGGCGGCGGACCCAATATCTTCGCGTTTTCCGAGGAGGATTTCGCCACCGCCAAGACCAACAAGTGCCTGAGCTGCCACATCGAGTCCAACTCGAGTTATATGGCCAGTGAGCACGGCAAGGCCTCGCTCGACTGCATGACCTGCCACACGGTACACGGCCATACCACAGAGAAAAGCCTGCTCAAAATGAATGGGGTTAAGACCTGCAATATCTGCCACGGCGATGTCACCTCCCAGTTCGAGCTGAATGAGCGGCACAGACTTCAGGAAGGCATCATGGAATGCACCACCTGCCACAATCCCCACGAATCCTCTACTCGGGAACGGC
>JAUWSR010000073.1 GCA_030609975.1 Acidobacteriota bacterium
ACTGTTTCTGCCGAAACAGAGTATCTGGGACAGGCGGCTTTTACGAACAGTGATGGACAGATCAACCTGGCCG
This sequence comes from Acidobacteriota bacterium, assembly GCA_030609975.1. Lineage (GTDB taxonomy): Bacteria > Acidobacteriota > Aminicenantia > Aminicenantales > Aminicenantaceae > JAUWSR01. Next base: position 74 of record JAUWSR010000073.1, read on the forward strand.
TAGATGCCAGTGTGGTTTTCCGGAAACTGGACAGCCCCTATATCATGTTTATGTTGTTTATGGGAGCGGATAAGGATGTGGTAGCCACCATTCACAGGGATAATATCATCATGGTTCATAAAGGCCAAGAGTACAAGATGCCGGGGATTAAAGATTTTCGTGAAAATTACCGCAGCGACAGGAATGATATGTCGCTTTACGAGAGGATGGGCAAGGAAGGCTTGATCTCATCCCACCTGCGTTTCTATGATTTCCAATGGCGCTATGACTTTTTTCCCATTCAGAGCAGCCGTATAAGGATCACGGATGAAGGCGAGATCAGGGCCCTCATCGGCTTCAAAACCAAAGCCTATTTCAAGAATCCCGGACTAGAGAATGGTGACCAGGTTATCATCAAAATCAAGGACAAAAACGATCCTGATATCTGGGGCATATGTGAAGTCGAGATCGGCAAAACCCTAGAGAAAAAATAAATATTTTGGGTTGGCCGTTGTAACTGTCTGAAATTAAAAGAATGAGTCTTCCTTCTGCCCATTAATAAAGCGTTAAATATGCATTTTTTGGGGCAGATTTCTTTCTTTAACGGTCTACAGTATACTCAAGCGTCCGAACCACGCCTGCTCTCAGGATCTTTGCGGTGATTTTATCCCCTCTCTTTTTGGTGCCGAGGTAATTCCGAATCTTGAAGTAGGCGTTCTCTTCGGCATAGGAAATTCCGCCCACACTGAGGACAAAATCGCCGCCAACGAACATATCGATATCGGCGATTTTAAGAGGGATAGTGCCTCCCTTCAAACCCATGATATCAGCGGGAGATCCCGGTGCAACTTTTTGAACTAAGATTGCGACCTTTTGTGGAAGGTTAAAGATGTTTGCCAGAGCCCCTTCCAGTACATGGCCTTCCATTCCTCCCCAGAAGGATTTTGTATCCAAGAGGAGTTCCTGCGCGGTTTTTATGGAGGCCACAAAACCGAGACCTTCAAACCCTCCGGACTGGGAAAGAATATAGCTCACGATCCCGATTACCTCGCCTTTCATGTTGAACATGGGTCCTCCGGAATTGCCGTGATTGATGGCGGCGTCTGTCTGAAAGAACTCGGCGAGATTCATGTTCCCTGTCAGGGTATCCGGTTTGTGGCGGGCGCTGATGTGACCGACGGTCAGAGTATAACTTAATCCGTATGGCGCACCCACGACAAAAACGGGATCACCCACCTCAACCAAGTCTGAATCGGCCATTTTGGCAATATTTATTCCGGCCGGTATGCTGGGGACTTTGATCATGGCCACATCTGCGGCTGGTTCGGAACCGATGATCTCGGCCGGCACTGTCATGCCGTTGGCAAAGACGACCTCCACATCGAAGGCGGTCTGGATCACGTGAGCTGCGGTCAATATCTTGCCATCTGGTGATATCACAACACCTGAACCGAGTCCGCCGTGGGTGACCATGCGAAAATCTTGAGTAGGTGACTGCTGCTTGATCTTGATGACAACAACCGAAGATCGCACCTGTTTAAAGCGGTCAGCTACCGTATCTGTTTGCGCGGCCAGGGGACTGCTCAAAATCACACTAATTACCAAGAGAAGTATAAAACACTTTTTCATTTTTTCCTCCTTTTCTGGATGAATCAAAACTCAGAATAATGAGATAATTCCGTAAGAAATTTATCATCTGATATGAGACTATAATTAAAAAAAGATGCTTTGTCTATTGGACTTTAGTCTCATTCACATCGACCAAAGTCAGCGTATTCATTCGTAATGAGTCCATAAACGAATGACCTTGACTGTCTTTTCTTTTTCGAGGATGTGGTAGACCAATCTGTGTTGTATATTGATTCGTCTTGAATATGCGCCAGAAAGGTCACCTACCAATTTTTCGAAGGGTGGAGGTTTTTGGAAGGGATCGTTACGCAAAATTTCGATCAATTTTTCTGCATTGGATTTTAATCCTGCCACTGCAAGCTTTCGGCCATCCTTTTGAGCCTGTTTGGTGAATACGACTTTCCAGCTCACCAGTCAAGTTCTTTTGCACATTTATCAACTGGAGTTTTGAGTCCGTCTCTGATCGACTGCCCCATGTCCGGAATTGAAAGCAGGTATAGGGTTTCTTGAATCGCCTTCCAATCGTCTTCTGCGATGAGAACGGCGTTCGTCCGTTTGCCGGTTATCAAGACGGGTTCATGTGAAGTAGCGACCTTGTCGATAAGTCTATATAGGTTTGATCGTGCTTCTGTAGCTTTAACGGCTGTCATTTTATCCCTCTGATACAATCTCACTTAACCTAGACTATTCATAAAATATATCGATATTTTTTACCTTTCAGGCGAGCTCTCCTTTATACACGGGTGGGTGGGAGGTTACTTCGTTGCAAAGGATTTGCAGTAGATGACTACAGCTTCATCCTTTGCGCCTCGCCTCTACGGCAACCTCGACTCGTGAATAATCCAGGTTAATAATGTACGTTATTGCGTACGTTATGTCAATAAGGATTTCATCCTTCAATTCTAAGACGATTGTTTCTCCATAATTTCTCATGTTGACTCTACAAAATTGACGCCTATCCAAGGCTGTGTTATAACCTCGATACGCAGGAAGGTGTGAGGTGAAGCGGTCCGGACGACAAAAACAATTAAGATTCCTATTAGTCCTGACATTGGTCATGGCCTTGATCATTGCCGGTTTTGCTGTGGCTTATATGCCCCGGATCCGCAAGCAGTCATTATCTGACCTGATGCACCTCAAAACCTCTCAGACCGTGGAGCAGTTCCGCTCTTTCATACTTCCCATCGTGAACAATCTACAGCTTCTAAGGGATTGGGGGCAGAAAGGAATTCTCGATCCATCGGATGAATCTTTTCTGGATAAAACTCTGGTGCCTTTGCTCGACACACACCTGCCTCATGTGAGTGGGCTCATGTTGGCAGATACCGAAGGGGACGAATATAGTCTCTTGAAGATCGAGGACATATGGTCCAAACGCCCTCAAGATCAAGTTTATGATCCCCGGAACAGCCCCTGGTTTCAGGGGGCGATCGATGTCATCCATACCCACGAGGTCTTTTGGACACAGGTTTACGCCTTCCCTATCAATGATCGCCCCGGCATTTCGGCTTCGATGAGTTATCAGGTCAATGGGGGCACAGAGAAAACTTTTGTCGTCGCGCTTAAAATAGGCTTAAAAGAGATAGAGGATCTTATCGATGCGCTTCCTTTAGGAGATACCGGAAGAATTCTGCTGGTGGAAGAAGATTTTGTGCGGGATTTTACCCGATTGAAGGAAACAGATTGGCAGCAGGGCGATGTCTCAGCTTTGACTTCCTTGAGTTTGCTTAAAGAACCTGATGTGGCAGCCGGGCTTTTAAGCTGGCAGACAGATAAATCCCCCTATGGCCGCCCGCTGTTTTTTCGAAGTCAAAATCAAGGGTGGTGGATCGAAGTCAATCACATCGCTTTAAATGAGAGCGGTGAGGCTCGGTTGGCTGTTCTCCTGAAGGACAGCCTCCTGCAGGCTGAGACCAGTCGGTTTGCATTCATCCTGCTTTTTAGCTTGTTAGTCATACTTGTGGTTGTGCTGGGTTTTGTTTTGGTGCTGCTGCGAAGATATGGACGTGAAACGAAAGCCATTCTGGATAAACGCAGGTATTCGGATGCTTCAGAAGATCAGATCCGGTACCTCATAGAGCAGGGTGAAAGTGATGAGTTGGAGTTTAAATCCACCCTACGTTGGAACCTGAATACACACAAGCCGGACAAAAATATCAGTTTGGCCAGTTTGAAAACCATCACGGCCTTTTTAAACTCCGAGGGGGGCACGCTACTGGTCGGAATCGATGATGGAGGAGAGGTCCTGGGGATCGACCTGCAGAACTTCTCCAATGAAGATAAATTCCTTCTCCATTTCAACAACCTGTTGAAACAGCACATCGGCTTGGAATTTACGCAGCATATTTCCTTTGTCTTGAAGTCGATTGGGGACAAGCAGATCCTGGTAGTAGACTGTGAGCCTTCGGGAGAACCGGCGTTTTTAAAGCACAATGGTGACGAAGAGTTTTATGTGCGTGTGGGTCCCGGCAGCCGTAAGCTTCCCACCAGCAAAGTTCTTGATTATCTAAAATCCCGCAGTTACGATTAAGTTTTTTCTTTTCAGGTTTTGAAAGCAGATCTAAAGTTTCTTATGTTAAATAAGGAAGCTTATGGATCTCAAGCCCCTCTAATTATAAGACGCGGGCTTGTATTGATTATTTTCACGAGGCCACGTAAAATGAATGTGCAGATAGGAAAAAATAAAAGAGGAGACTCCTTTGAAAAAAAATGTGTTACTCGTTCTTTGTGCTCTGATCTTGTTCACAATAAACTGTTCTGAGATCAGGGTGAACCATGATTACGATAAAGAAGCAGACTTTTCCAAATTCAAAACCTTCGATTTCTTGTCAGCGCCCATGAATATTAGAACCGATAGCATTGCCATGAAACGGATCTATAATACTGTTGCTCTGGGGCTTAAAGACAAAGGCTTGACTCGTGTGGTCGATAATGCGGACCTTTTGATCGCTGTCCATACCGATGTCCGAGATCAGATCAATGTGAACTATTATGGATACAGTTATTCCCCCTATTATTGGCATGGCTATTGGGGACCTGGGGCAATGGGTGTCTACACCTATGAGCAGGGCTCGCTTGTCATCGATATGGTGGAAGCCAAGGATATGGAGATGGTCTGGCGGGGTGTGGCTCAAGCCGCCTTGCCTTCTAATCCGGATCCGGCCCGCATGGAAGAAGGCATAAAAGTTGCCGTCTCTCGCATCTTGGATAAATATCCCCCGAAAAAATAGCGGGGAGATCTATCCTAATAAAAAGGGATTAACAATGCGTTCAACTAAAAACCTTAGCAAACTTATGGTCGTGTTTTCGATCTGGGTTCTCTCCTCGGCACTTCTCATAGCTCAATCCGAATCGGAGATCGGATGGCCACGTCAGATCGATGTTCCAGAAGGAAAGATCGTCATCTACCAGCCCGACTTCGACAGTTTCGAGGGCCAAATTCTGGAAGGGCGCTCCGCCATCTCGATTACTCTCACAGGAAAAAACGAGCCGATTTTTGGAGCAGTGTGGTTTAGATGCCGTGTAGACACAGATACCGATAACCGGATGGTGGACTTTACCGACATCAAAGTGCCGCGCGTCCGTTTCCCCGAATCGAAGCCGGAGGATGAAAAAAAACTCGCAGCCATCCTCGAAAAGGAAATCCCTAAATGGGATATGAACATTTCGCTGGATCGATTTCTCGCCAGTTTGGATATGGTTGAAAAAGAAAAAAAGGCCGTAGAAAATTTCAAGAACGATCCCCCCAAGATCCAAGTCGTAAATTACCCCGCTGTCCTGATCTATGTCGATGGAGATCCTATACTGCAGGAGATCGAAAATTCAAGCCTGCAGTATGTTGCCAACACCCCCTTCCTGATCGCGTATGACAAGAAGAAAAAAACTTACTACCTCAATGGAGGCCAGATCTGGATGGAAGCCTCGGATATTATGGGTCCTTGGAAGGAATCCAAAAGGGTCCCCAGTGATGTGAAAAAGCTAACTCCTGAAGAGGAAGATACGGAAACCTTAGGAGATGAGGACGGCCGTAGGCCTAAGATCTTCGTCTCCAAGGAGCCGACCGAGCTGATCGTTATCGACGGGGCTCCCAATTATAAACCCATCGAAGGCAACGATCTTCTGTATGTCGAAAATACCGAAAGCGATGTGCTCATGGATGTCCGGTCCCAGCAGTATTACATTGTGATATCCGGCCGGTGGTATGCCAGCAAGTCTTTGTTCGAAGGAACCTGGACCTATATGCCTTCGAAGGACCTCCCTGAGGAATTCGCCAAGATCCCGGTGGATTCTGAGACAGGGCATCTTCTGGTGTATGTGGCCGGGACCGAACAGGCCAAAGAAGCGGTCCTGGAAGCTCAGATCCCTCAGACCTCAGCGATAAAGCGAAGCAGTGATGGGCCGGAAGTCGAATACGACGGCAGTCCTAAATTCGAAAATGCCAAAGGCACAAGTCAAAAGGTTGAATATGCCGTCAACACAGCCAGTTCCGTATTTAAAGTACAGGGCAAGTATTACTGCTGTGATGAAGCCGTGTGGTATATCGCCAATGGTCCCAGCGGTCCTTGGCAGGTGTGCGATGACGTGCCGGATGAGATCTACACCCTGCCTCCCGACAATCCTAATTACAATGTCAAGTATGTCTATGTGTATGAGTCGACGCCTGAAGTGGTGTATGTGGGGTATTATCCGGGATACATGGGCAGCTATATCTATGGGCCTACTCTGGTATATGGCACGGGCTGGTGGTACCGACCCTGGGTGGGACACTATTATTATGCCCGCCCCTTCACCTGGGGTTTTAGTGTCCGTTGGAATCCCTGGTACGGATGGAGCTTCGGATTCAGTTTCGGCCGAGGCCCTTTTCACTTCCACATTGGATTCGGCGGCCGCTATGGTGGCTGGTGGGGCCCGGGAAGATACCGGCCGTATCCGTACCGTGGAGGAGCTAGAGCTGCCTACCGTGCGGGCTATCGGCATGGCTACAGAAGAGGGGCCGCTAACTCACGCTACCGGACACAAGCCAACCGGAACAATATCTACCAACGACAAAGGAACACCGCTCGCAACGTTCCCAAGACGCAGCCGGCCAACAGGGCAAAACCAAGCGTGGCGCAGGGACAGCGCAACAATGTTTATACCGACCGCAGTGGCAATGTCCACCGCCAGAATGAAAGTGGGCAGTGGCAGTCGCGGGAGAATGGGAAGTGGTCATCGGGTCAAGCAAGTACGAAAGACAAAAGTGCCGCCACGCGAGACCGCTCACAAACACAGAGCAAAACGCAACCCTCGACCAGCACCAAGAGTTCTCAGCTCAACCGCCAATCTCAATCCCGACAACGGGGCACGACCAGGACACAGCAGGCGCGAACAACCAGACCAAGCACGACCCGTCGGCGTCGCTAGATTTCTTCTGGCTTGTGTAATGAACTGACTTAGAAGGGAGAGGAATTTGGGAAAAAAAACATCAACGGAGACTAAAAGCAGCGGTGATCTGCTGACGGCAAGGGAGGGAGCATTCTGCCGGAAGCTGGCAGCCCTCGATAAAAGCCTTGCCACGAAGCGGGCAGCGGCGCTGCTGGCTTTGGACGAGGGGATTGCTCAGGCAGAGGCGGCTGACAGGGCAGGCCTGACGATCGGCCAAATGCGTTACCTGCTGACCCGGTTTCGGCAAAAGCGTTTAGCAATGTTTTCTGATGAGCTTCTGGGCAAAAAACAAGCCCAGGAAAAAACAGCAAAAGAAGAGGTGGAGACCAAAAAGAAGTCGAAGAAGCCAAAACAGAAGAAAAAGAAAGCTACCAAATCCAAGCAAAAAGCAAAAAGGGCAAAAACCAAGGACAAACAGAAAAAGAAATCCAAGAAGGCTAAAAAGAAAAAGAGAAAAACCGCCAAAAAAAAATCAAAAAAATAGGCTAGTCCACCCAGTGGAGGACGTCTCGGATGACTGACCAGCGGGGCTTTATCTCTACGGCGGTCAATCCCAGGATCCAGTGATCGTAGAGCCTCTTTAGCGTACCATCTTTTTTCTGGAGCTCGATCCAACGGTCCAAAAAATTAAGCATGCTTTGATTTCCTTGGGCTAAGCTGTAGCTCATGGGGAGTATGACGATATTGGGCTTGGGCACCACGACTTGAAAATCGGGATATAACAGCGTCCAGGCCGCACCTGCTTCGGCGCTCGTCAAAAAAGCATCTATATCGGAATTGCTGTCTTCCAGGAAATCTTTTGGTGATTGGATCTCCACCAGTTCGGCGTTGGGCAGTCCAATCTTGAACATCTCTACGAAATAGTCGAGCCGTATGGTAATACCGATCTTAAGATCCGCGATCTCCCGGATCTTTTGGACAGTAGAGAATTCCCGGCGGCGGAAATCGGGCACGAGCAGGGCCAGGGTGACATCCATATAAGGCTCAGTGAAGGTTGCCTCCCGCAAGCTGGTTGTATTGACCGGTAAACCGGACATGTTCACATCGACGCGTCCGTCTCTCAACATGTGTGCCATGTTTTCGAAATTAACAGGGATCAGCTCCAATCGGATGTTGAGCTCTTTGGCAAGGGTATGGGCCATCTCCATGTCGAGTCCCACCAGATCACCGGCATTGTTGAAATAGCTAAACGGCAATCTGTCAGGAATGTAACCGACGCGGATAGTTCCTCGTTCTAGGATTGATTCCAGGGTGGGAGGAAAGGGAATTGGCGTTTTAGGAGGGGGAGGTGCTGTTGTGTGAACTATGGCCGGGGCCGGATTCTCCAACAACTGCATGCTTGCGAGAATCTGGTCTTTGGAGTAGGTCCCTTCCAGAGAACGGCTTAGAAAGCTGTGGATGCCGGCAATTCCTATTATCAAAACTATCACTGTGATAACAGAACTGGACAAGAGCTTTTTCCATCGCACCTTCAAAATCCCACAGATCGTGGCCGTGATCAAGAACGTTAATGTCAGAAGATGTACCGCAGAGAGAAGAGTTGCAAACCTTCCGTTCAAGAGAGTGGTTACATGGTATAATTCAAATATATCGGCCGGTAGATGCATGATGTCCATGAGAAAGGGGACTGCTATGTAGGCCTTGCCGAAAAAGCTGAGGATTCCCATGACTATCAAAACCGGATATTGGGCCAGGTTGATGGGGTCACCGTAGAACCAGGCAGCAAACAGCACGAACAGCATGGCCAACATACGGCCGAGCAATGGAAGATTGAAAGAAATAGGGACAACGATATCCGTGATAAACGAGGTGTTCTCCTCTTTTAAATCGTACTCTTTAAAAAGCTGCTTGGAGTCATGGATCAAGATAGGGAGAATGATAAACAGACTGTTGGTCGCAAATCCGGTTACGAGTGCTTCTTTTGAAATCCGCATAATGTCTTTATACTTGAAGGGCGTGAAGGCTGAAATTATGGACGGCAAAATCCAAAAGGTCAGCAGCAAGGCGGCAAAGATGAAGGTGATAAAATATGCCTGCAGTCTTCCCAGTTCTTCCAGGGTCAAAGTGCCCGCTGCACTGGCGGAAATAGCGAAAACTCCCAAAGGAGCCAGATTGATCACGAATTTTGTGACTTTCGTGAGTGCCTCGGCAAGTGTGGTGAGAGGTTGGGTGAGCACGTGCTTGTCTTTGATCCCCATGAGAGCGATACCTATGGCGATGCTAAAAAGCACGACGGCGGGGATAACGTTATCCGTCATGGACCGGAAGGGATTGGAGGGGATGAAGAGCTCCAGGACATCGAGCTTTTCGGGCACGACCAGCAGACTCCGGCTGAAAAAGGAGGCGGTTTTAAGAGTTGGAAAAGCCACCGGCATGGTCAGGATGACGGCGAAGCCAATTCCCCAGAGAAGTGAGAGCCACATCCCCCCTTTGGCCGCCAGCAGTTTAGCCTTGTCCCAGGAGAGAGATCCGATCCCTACGATCAAAGAAACCACAATGTAAGGCAGGATCGACATCTGCAGAAGTCCGATGAAAGCGCTGCCGATGGTGTTCAGAAAACGGCAGTATTCTCCAAAAAAGATCCCACAGGCAATGCCGAGTCCCATCCCCAAAAATATACTGGTGGACAAACTGAGGCGTACTTTCCTTTTTGTGTTTGACATCTTGGTTCCGGTATTAACATAAATTTCTGATAGGGTCAATGAAATGAGATTACGACTTGAGGATACGATCTAAAGTTGGATAGGTCTAGAAATTACAGGGACCATATGCTAAATTGATAGTATCTTAACCAGGAGATCGAATATGAAGAAACACATAGTCTTGTTGGTATTTGCTGCATTTTTCTTGGCTGGGCAGGCCTATGCCCAATCGGGCTTTTATCTCGCTTTAGACGGCGGTATGTCCAGCCAGCAGCTTAGTCTTGAAGAGATAGATTTTGACCGGAATACGACCTTTGTGTACGGATTTCGAGCCGGCTTTAAAGTGCTTTTTTTTGCCATCGAAGGTCAGTATTTCCAGGCTTCCCATAATCTTACCCTGGCTGAATTCCCGGATATCGGCTGGGATGAGCGCAAAGTGGGCTATAACTATTTAGGGGTGAACGGAAAATTGTTCCTTCCCATCCCGATTATTGCTCCTTATCTCATGTTTGGTTACGGATATTACACTGCCGATGTTAAAGACATCGACAAAGACAAGGACTCCAGCTGGAATGTGGGTATTGGCGTGCAGTTGAAGCTGCACAAGCATTTTGCGCTGTCCGGTGATGCTAGATATCACAACAGCACCAATTATGTCATCGATGAAGAGGAAGTAAAGATCAAGAGTTACACCCTCACAGCCGGCTTGAATTTTTATTTTTAAGGTAAAAATCTGGGTTTAAGCGCTGCTGAGATCTTGGTGTTTCTTCTATGTCGATTGGTTTCAATAATTTAACATGGCCACCCCGCACAAAAGCCCCCCGCATAAAAGCCCATAAAGTAGGACTAAAGTCCAATGGACATCCTTTTCTTTTATCGATAGAATAACTCAAAAGGAGTTTTCTCCAGAATAATTATTAAGGTGAGAGGCATGCCGAAATTTAAGTTCGTCGTTGGAGCCCTGATTATTTTTGCATTCTTTTGTTATCCAATCCCTGCTCAGGATTCCCATTATTGGACCCATCAGTACGGTACGCGATCCAATCTGCTGGGAGGTGCTGTTGTCGGGAGTGTGATGGACCTCAGTGGCGTTTATTACAATCCCGGGGGGTTGAGCCTCATCGATACCGATGAAGTGGATTTGTTGATGTTTGCCAAAGTTTTTCAATTTCCCGCGATATCGGTGAAGGGAATTGGGCTGGAGGAGAAGGCTCTTACCTCGAGTGAGTTGGGGGAGGCGCCTACGTTGGTGGCTGGATCTATCCCCATAAAGGGATTAGGGAATCATTGGTTGGGGTATTCTTTTTTGAATCGGCAGGAAACCAAAATTCAAATGTTTGGCTCTGGAACCCGGACGATCGATCCGGTTGAGTTTTCTGAGGGAATCCCTTCAGCCATGGACCTGAGCCTGTGGGAAAAATTGAGCGAACCTTGGTATGGTGTGACATGGGCCTATAAGTTATCTGATAAATTTGGTGTCGGAGTCAGCAACTATCTTACGTTCAGAAGCCACCAATTGAGCTATCATGCCCTTTTTGAAAGCCTTGCTCCGGATGGCCGTGTCCGCGCGGTGGTGGATTCTCGTGATTATAAGTACAACTATTACAGCCTCTTATGGAAAATAGGCGTCACATATGACTTGGAATTTCTCACTTTGGGCTTAACGCTGACCACCCCAGGTCTTAAGATCTACGGTGACGGCAGAGTTGGGCAGAATTCGACCGTGATCCGATATGACCCCGATAATCCGGATTACATGGCCTTTGATTCCCAGAAGGGACTGGATGCCAACTACAAATCTCCTCTTTCTCTGGGGATAGGATCGACCTTTAAATTGGTAAGCACCCGCATTTACGTCACAGCAGAATGGTTCGACGGTATCGATAAGTACGTGGTCATCGATGGTGGGGAATTTGCCTCGCAAAGTAACGGAGAGATTCTTCCCAGTCGGGTTACCAACGAGGCCCGGTCGGTCTTGAACGTGGCTGTGGGAGTCGAGCAGGTGCTCAGCGATCATTTTTCCCTCTACGGCAGTTTTTGGACGGATTTTTCGTCCCAGGTCAAGGATACTACGACCAATCTTTCGGTTACGGAGTGGGATCTGTATCATATTATGGGGGGAACCACATTTACTGTTCTTGGTTCTCAAATTACCTTAGGGATGGGTTATGGCTTCGGAAAGCGTACTTTGGATGCAGGAAATAAATCCATTGATGATCCTACCCTAAAGGACATCGCCGACAACGTCTTTGGTGAGCTAGAATACAGCTACACAAGCTTCAAGTGGGTTCTGGGTTTTTCATTCTAGCGGCAATGGAATTGATACGAAAATTAGGATAGAATAGGCCTTAATCTTTTTAGGAAAAACCGAGGAGGCGTACATATTGTCTGACCACATCCATATTGAAGCACCTTCTGGAAAGTTAGGTGTGCTCCTGCCGGGATTGGGTGCTGTTGCCACGACCTTCATCGCCGGTGTGGCGGCTATCCGGAAAGGTGTCGCCAAACCCATCGGATCCCTCACTCAGATGGGAACGATCCGCTTGGGAAAGCGGACCGAAAAAAGAATTCCCATGATAAAGGATTTCATCGACTTAGCGGGACTTGATGATCTGGTGTTCGGTGGCTGGGATATATTCACCGATGATATCTATCTGGCTGCCCGGAAGGCCGGGGTGCTGAGCAAGGACCTCCTGGACGAAATTAGATTTGATATCGAAGAGATCCAACCCTGGAAAGCAGTGTTTGACCAGAATTATGTCAAAAAGCTATCCGGAGAACATGTCAAAGATGCGCCCAACAAGTATGAACTGGCTCAGTTGCTCATGGAAGATATCCAGAGTTTTAAGGAGATGCACAAGCTGGAGAGGCTGGTTATGGTCTGGTGTGCCAGCACAGAGATCTTCTTGAAATCCG
>JAUWSR010000042.1 GCA_030609975.1 Acidobacteriota bacterium
AAGATGAAGACGGTTACCAATACATAAAACGTTACAAAGTCAGCTGGCATTACTGACCCACCCCAACTAGAAGCCAAAGAGCCGGGTTGACCTGCCCCCAATCATTGTGCCGCTTTCCAAAGAGCTGCCGATGCATCAGAAAATTATTATCTGCTCTACTATTCTCCGAAAGATTACAAATCAGACGGAACCTTCAGAAATATCAAGGTTAAGGTCAAGGGGAAGAATTATAGAATACTTCATCGTGCCGGGTATCTGGCAGATTGAACGGGCACTTATTTGTATTAACTGACCCACCAGACCTGGAAGCCAAAGAGCTGGATAATTGACACCAGAGCCTTGGGATTCTAAAATATAAGAAAGTTTATGATGATGCAGAGGGGATGGATAATGAATTCAAGAGTTTTTATTATTCCAATTACATTAATATGCCTTTTTTCTATTCGATATTGACGGATTCTGAGGGACGCATCTATATTCAGACAAACACAGAAGATTTGGAGCCTACCCAATTGAGACCGTATGATATATTCAGTCGAAGCGGCTATTACTTGTATAAGACATTCCTTGCGATTCACCCCGAAGTTATTAAAGGCGGCTTCCTGTACACTCGGACCCGGGATGAGGAAACTGGTGACGAAATAGTTCAGAGATACAAAATCAAAAACTGGGATCAGATAAAAACAGGAATAAACTGATCCACCACACCCGGAAGCCAAAAGGCTTATGCTTGCCTTGAAAGCTTGGGAGGCATATTTTATACTCAAAGGCAGAAGGGAACAATGATCAATAAGGCCTTTCTCATATTTGCATGCCTTTTCCTCGTATTATCTCAACAAGCCCAAGAAATTCAACATGAAGCAGTCGCAGTCAATATCGAAGTTCCAGTACGTGTATATGATGGCACCACATTTATTGACACTTTAAGGATTGATGACTTTGAAGTCTATGAGGATGGAGAGCTGCAAAAGGTCGAAGCAGTCTATCTGATCAAAAAAACAACTGTGGAAAAAGAAGAAGGAGAAAAGAAATACAATCCGGAAGTCAGCCGCAATTTCACCCTCATATTCATTTTGACCGACTATCTTCCCAAAGTGAGAGAAGGGCTGGAATATTTCTTTGATAATGTCTTTTTAGAAACAGATACACTTTCCGTGGTGACGCCCATAAAGCCATACAATCTGAAGAGAGAAGTTCTTGCCAAACTTTCTAGAGAGGGGATTAAAGAACAGCTCAACAGTCTTTTGCGGAAAGATATAATTCTCGGCAATACAGAATACAAGAGCATCCTGAGAGATCTTAAGAGGTATGCTGGAGCTCAAGACGAACAAAACTATGCCTTTGCCATGGCCAGGTTTGAAAAAATTCGCCACATCGAACAGAAGAGTCTGGAGGATTTTTCCCGGTTTTTAAAGGCAAAAGAAGGTCAGAAATTCGTTTTCTTATTCTATCAACAGGAACTGGTTCCTTATCTAGAGGCAGATATCCTTGTCTCTCCAAATCCCAGTGAGGATTTAAATTGGCTTTTGCCGGGATCTAAGGAGCCGTTTCTTAACACTTATTTTGAACACATCACCTTTGATGTGGAAGCAATCAAACAAATGTATTCCGATTCTTCGATTGCGCTTCATTTTTTATATATAAAAAGCCCCCTTGGTGTAGATACCGGCGGAATGACTCTGCCTACAAATCCGGGCGCGAGATATATTGAAAAATCTGGAACGATATTTAAGGCCTTTGAAGAGATGGCTAATACAACGGGGGGCATCATATCTTCCACAGCCAATATTCCCTATGCTTTTGAAGTCGCAGCAAAGGCCTCTGAACATTATTATCTTCTATATTATTCCCCTAAAAACTACAAAACTGATGGGAAGTTTAAAAACATTGAAGTTAAAGTGAAGGGCGGAAGATACAAGATTACGCATAGAGGCGGATATTTTGCAGATTGATTAAGCATCATTTTAGGAATAAAAACATATACACATCCTATCGAATTGACATCATAGCTTTGGGATTCTAAACTGAGGGAAAGTTTATGATGATGCAGGAGCTTTGAAATTTATTGGCCTGGATTATTCGCGAGTTGAGATTGCCTTAAAAAGAGCAATGAGTTTATTAGAGGAAAGTTGAAATAAAGATTTGCCATATTTCAATTTATTGCTTAAACTTGAAATAAGTTAAATTCTTATTTCAAGTAATTTTTGTGCAATACAATGAAGAAAAAAGCATTTGTCGCAGGTAAATACACAAGTAACTATTATAAAGGAAAAAATCTGTATGATAGTTATAGTCCTTCACGCATAAACAAGTCCTTTGATTGGGATGATAAAAAAATTGATGTTTTATTAGAAGAAGCAGTGAGGCTGCTGGGAGAATTAAATGCATATTCAAAACAGATCCCAGATGTCAATTTTTTTATTCAGATGCATGTGATTAAAGAAGCAACAAAATCAAGTCGTATTGAAGGAACCAGGACAGAAATAGATGAGGTTTTATTGCCAGAACAGGAGATATTGCCAGAAAATCGAGATGACTGGTTTGAAGTCCAGAACTATATCAAGGCTATAAATTATTCTGTCAAACAACTGGAAAAACTACCTTTATGTATGCGTTTGCTAATGAAAACACATAAAATCCTTCTTTCTGGAGTAAGGGGAGAAAAAAAACAAAGAGGAGAAATCAGAAGTAGTCAAAACTGGATAGGTGGATCAAGCCTTAATGATGCATTTTTCATTCCGCCTCACCATAATCTCGTCCCTGAGCTATTAAGTGATTTGGAGAATTTTTGGCATAATTCAGACCTCAATATCCCATCGCTTATAAACGTAGCTATGACACATTATCAGTTTGAAACCATTCATCCATTTTTAGATGGAAATGGAAGGATTGGTCGGCTTTTAATTACTCTGCAATTAATCTACTACGGGTTTTTAAAAAAACCAACTTTTTATATCTCGGACTTTTTTGAAAGGAATCGTAATTCTTATTATGATTCGCTCTCTTCAGTTCGTACAACAAATAATATTGAACAATGGATAAAGATGTTTTTAGCAGGAACAATTGAGACAGCAACTAATGGAATTGAAACGTTTGAACGGATTGTCGATTTACGCAGTGCTTATGAACAAAAGATTATGACCTTCGGGCGGCAAGCAAAGTTGTCTCAAAAGATGCTACTACAAATGTTCTCAACGCCAGTTATAAGTGTTCCCATAATTAGCCAGCGACTTAATGTTGCCTATAATACTGCCAATAGTATTATTAAGAAATTTATTGAAGAAGATATTTTGAGGGAAATTACTGGATATTCGCGAAATCGACTTTTTCTGTTATGGGAATATCTATCACTATTTAAAGATTAAATTTATCCCCCAAAGTAAAAAACTAGCAATTCCTCACCATTTGTTTCCTTCAAAAAGAATTTCGGTATCGCTCATTAGGAATAGTAGGGAATGGATTTGCCGCTTTTCTGGAGATCATGGAACAATTCCTTCAGCTCTATTTTTGTATTCTATCCACGGGGATCATTATTTTTTTAAAAATAGGACCGTCCCCTATTCTGGGCAATCCCTAGCTTGAAACGCCGAAGTGTTTTGAATAAGATAGGCGTGTGATTCAAGTCTATTGAGGTGAAAACTGATATGGGAAAAACTCCAGAAAAAATCAACCGCAGACAATTTGTAAAACGTCTTTCTCTGGCGGCAGCCGGAGCAGCCGGTTTTCCGGCTATCGTCCCAGCCTCGGTCTTTGGCCGGTCGGGTGCGCCCCCTCCCAGCGACCGTATCGTCATGGCAGGGATCGGATTCGGTATGCAGGGTATCCCCAATATGCGGTCCTTGCTGAACAAAGACGAGGTTCAATGGGTGGCGGTGTGTGATCTGGATAAAGAACACCTGAAACGTGCCCAGGACATCGTGGACGAATTCTATGGAAATACGAGCTGTGCCACCTACCACGATTATCGTGAGCTGTATCAGAGAGGCGACCTGGACGCTGTTTCCATCGCCGTCCCGGACCACTGGCATGCCATCCTGTCTATTGCTGCCGTCCAAACGGGACTGGACATCTTTGCAGAAAAACCCCTGACTCACAGCTTGCGGGAGGGTCGCGCCCTCTGCAACGCTGTCAAAAGCTACGGCCGAATCTGGCAAACCGGAAGCTGGCAGCGTTCGGTGGCCAATTTTCATCATGCCGCCCAACTGGTGCGCAACGGGCGTATCGGGAAGATCCTGATGGTGGAGGTCGGCCTTCCCCAGGGCCATCATGATTTTGCCGGCACAGGAGGCCAAGAGACCATGGGGCCACCTCCTGCGCACCTGGATTATGATCTCTGGCTGGGGCCTGCTCCTTATGCGCCCTACTGTCCGGCCCGTGTCCACATGAACTGGCGCTGGAACCTGGACTTCGGCGGCGGGCAGCTTATGGACTGGGTGGGTCATCATGTGGACATCGCCCATTGGGGGTTAGGCTTTGATTATACCGGACCGGTAGAGATCGAAGGGAGCGGAGAGTTCACCCGGGCCGGTGTCTGGAATGCACCCACCCGCTATTATCTGCGGGCAAAATATGCGGATGGAACGCCCATGGTTGTGGCGGGCGGGCATGAAGAGATCCGCAGTGGGACCAAGTGGATCGGCGAACACGGCTGGATCTGGTGTAACCGTGGGGGATTGGAAGCCTATCCCACAAAACTTCTCGATGAGTTTATCGGGCCGGACGAGAAGCGCCTCACCTACAGCCGGGACCACACCCAGAATTTCCTGGATGGTGTGAAGAGCCGCCGGCCTACGATTGCACCTTGTGAGATTGCCCACCGTTCCGCCAGTGTGGGGCATCTGGGTGTCATTGCCATCGAGTTAGGACGGAAGATCAATTTCGATCCGGAGAGTGAGACCATCTTGAATGATCCGGAAGCCAACCGTCTTTTGGCGCGTTCTTACCGCAGTCCCTGGCAGCTGCCGCAGTGAGGTCAAAAATGAGAAAAGAAATCAATAAAGACCAAAAGAAAGTAAAAACTGCGGCCGTCTTGATCTTGTCTCTGTGCCTTCTCATCAACGGAGGATATAAAAACTTAAATGCGGCAGTAGAGGATCCTTTATTAGAGATGATCCTTCAGGAACTCAGGACCTATGAGCCTGGGGGGAATGATGATATTCTGCTCCAACTGAGGGATTATGTCTACGAGCACCGCAACGATCCGGAAGGACGGGAAGCCTGCGAGAAGGCACTGATCGCTTTTTTGGACTCCGAAGCAACTACGGCCGCCAAGATGGAAGTCTGCCGTCATCTGCGTACCATCGGATCCGAGCGCGCTGTTTCCGCTCTGCAGCGGATGCTCCTCAAAACAGAGACTTCGGACATCGCACGCTACACCCTCGAAAAGATCCCGGGACACGATGTCGATGTTATCCTGCTTCAGGCCATGAACAGAAGCCAGGGTGGGATCAAACTTGGTCTTATATCGACTCTGGGACACCGCAGGACAGCAGATGCGGTTCCGGCATTATTAAAACTAGCTGCGGCTCCCGATCCGAAGATGGCCGAGGCTGCTTTAGCCGCCCTGGGAAATATCGCCTCATCAGAGGCTGCTGCCGGCTTGACCAAAATTCTAAAAAGCAGCCAAGGAGAACCAAGGATCCAAACGGGGGCTGCACTTCTTGCCTGTGCCGAGACCCTCCGGGCCGGAGACCGGAATAATGAGGCGAGCGAGATCTATGCGCAAATTATAGGCTCCCAGGTTCCTCTAGCACAGCAGCAAGCTGCTTTAATTGGAACGGTCGAACTCGCAGGCCCTTCATCAGAAGCTGTGGTGCTCGAAGTCCTCAAAGGAGGGAACGCTGATCTGTTCGCTGTTGCCATCGGTGTGATCCCGGATACGTTTACAGCGAACAACGTCTCCAAATTGTGCGCTCTGCAGCCCCAACTTCCGGCAGAAAACCAGGTGCAGCTCTTGGCCGCTCTTTCCCACTATAAAGATGCCCTGGTTAAAAAGACTGCCGTCCAGGCACTCTCCAGCCAGGATCCCGACGTGAGAATTGCCGCCCTGAAGGCCTTGAGCAAAATCGGCGACGCTTCTACCGTTAAAATCCTGGTTCAACATGCCGCAGAGTCCCGGGGAACGGAGCAGCTAGCCGCACGCAGCAGTCTGTGGGGGCTTGGTGCAAAGGGTGTTGATGTGGCTGTTCTTGACGCCCTGAAATCTGAGGGCAGCAGCGAGCGACAGAGAGAACTGTTAAGAGCCGTCGGGGAACGGAGGATCCTGCCAGGCAAAGACCTGCTTTTCACCTATGCTCAGACCGGAGATAGCAGGAACCGGGTTGAGGCCATGCGCTCTCTGAGGACGGTTGCGATTTCTTCTGATCTGCCGCGCCTGCTCGATGTGCTTTTAGCCACAACCGAAAATACGGAGCGCCAGTCCATGACAAGCACTGTGGCCGTTGTGGCCGGAAGAATCGTCCGTCCGGATTCCCGGGGTCTGCTGGTTGTTCACAAGTTATCGCAGACCGAGGATATTCCCGCACGGTGCGATCTGTATCGAGTGTTGGGAAAGATCGGGGACACTTCGACCTTACCTCTGCTGCGCCAGGCCTTGGCAAACACCGATGCGGATATCCAGGATGCGGCGGTGCGGGCACTGGCCGAGTGGCCGGGCCCCGAACCAAGAACAGAGGTATTACGAATCGCCCAGACGTCTCAGAATCCCACTCATCAGGTTTTGTCGCTGCAGGCCTATATCCGTATGGTGGGACTGGAGGAGTATGACAGCCCGGAAGAGGCGGTGCAGCTTTTGCAGATGTGTATTCCACAACTGAAAAGAGCCGAAGAAAAGAAAGCCCTCTTGGGATTGCTGCCCAATTATCCTTGTCAGGAAGCTTTGGAGATGGCCGAATCGTTCCTCTCGGAAGAAGCTGTGATAGAGGAAGCCGAAGTTGCCGTGGCCAGAATAAAGGATAGACTAGAATATTAAAACGGAGAGTATTTCAAAATCCGTGGAAGACCATTTCCATCAGCAACAATCAACACGGACAAACAAATGCTGCCGCTAATACGAAAGCATCCCTAAAACCGTGATTGATGCTTAGATGGGTTTGTTACATAGAATTTGGGATTGAAATGAGCGAAGCCATCCCCAAATTCTGGTATCATCACGGAATTATAGATGCTTACCGCTAATACATAGGTTTTGAAAAATTGTCTTCTTTACTTTAGTATAGGCTTTGCAGTGTTAGAGGAGGAGACATGATCGAAGGTCAAGAATTGAAAGGCGGAACATCCCGCTTGAAATACGGCATGCTCGGAGGCGGGCAGGGCGCATTTATCGGTGATGTGCACCGCAAGTCAATCGCTCTGGACGGCAAGGCCGAGTTGGTAGGCGGCTGCTTCTCCCAGGATTTTGATAACACTCTCAAAACAGGGAAAATATGGGGTTTGGGAGAGGATCGGCTTTACCGCTCCTACCAGTCCATGTTGGAGTTGGAAAGCCAGCGTCAGGATAAGATCGATTTTGTTGTGATCGTCACACCCAATATCCACCATTTCCCCATGGCAAAAGCGGCTCTTGAGCATGGGATCCATGTTGTGTGCGACAAACCCCTGACCATAAACAGTGGGGAAGCCGAGGAGCTGGAGAGGTTGGCGCGTGAAAAGGACCTCTTGTTCTGTGTGACTTATGCCTACACCGGCTATCCCATGGTAAAGCATCTGCGTGAGATGATCCAAAGGGGAGAACTGGGTGAGATCCGGTTTGTCAACGCCGAGTATCCCCAGGATTGGCTGGCAACACCGCTGGAAAAAACCGGCCAAAAACAGGCACTCTGGCGGGGCGATCCGGCCCAGGCCGGAGGCTCCAACTGTGTGGGTGATATCGGAAGCCACATCGAAAACATGGTGTCTTACCTGACCGGGCTGAAAATCAGTTCCCTGTGCGCCCGTTTAGATATCTTTGGAGAAGGCCGGAGTCTGGATGACAATGCCTCGATCTTGCTTGAATATGAGGGAGGCGCCAAGGGGATGTATTGGAGCTCGCAGATCGCAGTAGGGCATGATAACGGTTTTCGGGTGCGCATCTATGGCACGCAAGGCGGAGTGGAATGGTGCCAGGAGAGCCCCAATTATGCGAGCGTTTCTTTTATAGGCAAACCCACAGAGACCTTATCCCGGGGACGAGGCGAGATGTCTCCGCGCGCGGCAAGTCTTTCCCGACTCCCGGCCGGCCACCCGGAAGGTTATTTTGAGGCTTTCGCCAATATCTACAGCACCTTCCTCACCACCCTGGATAAGAAGTTGTCAGGGGAGGAATTGACCGCGGAGGATCGTGATTATCCGGGCACCGCCGAAGGCATTCAAGGGGTAAGATTTATCGAAAAATGTGTGGAGAGTTCCCAAAAGGGAGCGGTTTGGATCGACTTTTAAGCGCGAATTGGAGGAAATAATGGCAAGACCCGTAACGCTTTTTACCGGACAGTGGGCTGACCTGACATTCGAGACGATCTGTCAGAAAGCCGGCAGTTGGGGCTACGACGGCCTGGAGATCGCCTGTTGGGGCGACCACATGGAAGTGCACAAAGCCGTGGAAGATCCCGGCTATTGCAAGGGAAAGCACGAAACCTTAAAAAAATATGGCCTGGGAAACTGGGCGTTGAGCGCTCATCTGGTAGGACAGTTGGTGGGAGACCGTTATGACAAACGCCTGGATATGTTTGCCCCGGATGAGGTCAAAGGTAAGCCGGCAGAATTGAAGGCATGGGCCGTGGAAGAGATGAAGGTCACTGCTCAGGCGGCTCAGAACATGGGCTGCTCCCTAGTCAACGGATTCATGGGCTCACCCATCTGGGCCTTCTGGTATTCCTTTCCTCCTACAACTGAGGAGATGGTCGAAGAAGGTTTTCAGGAGATAAAAACCGTGTGGACACCCATCCTGGATGAATTCGACCGCTGTGGTGTCAAATTTGCTTTGGAAGTCCATCCCACAGAGATCGCCTTCGATCTTTACACTGCTCAGCGGCTGTTGGAAGTGTTTGAGTTCCGGGAAACCTTAGGTTTTAATTTCGACCCCAGCCATCTTATTTGGCAGGGCATCGATGCACATCTTTTCATCCGGGAGTTTCCACAGCGTATCTATCACACTCACATGAAGGATGCGGCCGTGACACTTGACGGCAAGGCCGGGATCTTAGGCTCCCACCTGCCTTTTGGGGATCTGCGCCGGGGTTGGAATTTTCGTTCGCTGGGACACGGAGACGTGAATTTCGAGGAGATCATACGGGAGCTCAATGATATCGGATACAGCGGTCCCCTTTCTGTAGAGTGGGAGGACAACGGCATGGACCGGGAAGTTGGTGCTCAAGAATCTGCGGATTTTGTGAAATCCATGAATTTCTCGCCCTCAGAGGTCGCCTTCGACAAAGATTTCAAGGGCGAGAAAGAAGATTAACAATGGGGAATAAATAGAATTGAGATTCGTTGAGCCTTGGGATCTCAACTCTCGGAGAGACAAAGATGAAAAGTAGATCCGACAACATGTCGGGAGGTAAGTGGAGCCGCCGGGACTTCTTGCGATCGTCCGCTTCGGCTGGATTGGGGATAGCTCTGACAGGACGTACTCTATCCGGGGCAGCGATGCTGCCGGGACAGGAAGAAGACCAAAATCTGCCTGACCTCAATGTGGCTGTCATCGGAGCAGGTCAGCAGGGCCGGATCCTGATCGAATCTTGCTTACGCATCCCCGGTATCCGCATGAAGGCGGTCTGTGATATCTGGGCGTACAGCCAGCGCTATGCCAGCCGATATCTCAAAAAATACGGGCATGAGGTCAATGTCTACGAGGATTACCGCGAGCTTTTAAGCAAGGAAAAGGACCTGGATGCCGCCATCGTGGCGACACCGGATTGGATGCATGCCACCCAAACCAACGCTTGCCTGGAAGCGGGACTGCATGTCTATTGTGAAAAGGAGATGTCGAATTCCCTGAGCAAGGCCAGGAGCATGGTGCAAACAGCCCGCAAGACCGGGAAGCTGCTCCAGATCGGCCACCAGCGCCGCAGCAATCCCCGCTACCTGCATGCTATTGACCGTCTGGTCCTGGATAAAAAGATTCTGGGCCGCGTTTCTCAGATCTATGCGCAGTGGAATCGAGCCAAAATGGACATGTATGGCTGGCCTAAACAGTACACCATGGATCAGAACAAACTGGCAAAATATGGCTATGCCTCCATGACCCACTTCCGCAACTGGCGCTGGTTCAAAAAATTCGCAGGCGGTCCTATCGTCGATCTGGGATCGCATCAGATCGATATCTTCAGTTGGGTTTTAGGGATCACTCCCTCTACAGTCGTGGCTTTGGGTGGGAAAGACTACTATAAAAACCGCGAATGGTATGACAATGTGATGGTCATCTATGAATTTAACACCCCGGAAGGAAAGGCCCGGGCCATGTATCAGGTTCAGACCACCACCAAAAACGGTGGATTCTATGAAACCTTCATGGGTGACATGGGCGCGCTCCAGATCTCGGAGGTGCCTCAGCGTGGCGACTGGGCCATGCGTGAGGCCCATGCTCCGGAATGGGATTCTTTGGTGAAAGAGGGGCTGCTCAAGTCTGAGAAACCACCGCTTCAGAAACTCGACACCCAAAACATCTTCCTGGATGTGCGTGTGACGGCTGAAGCGGGCCGGTGGCCTCTGCCGATAGATTTGGCCAAGCCTGCCCATCAGCCCCATCTCGAGAATTTTTTCAATGCCATCGTACATGGGATTCCTTTGAACTGCCCGGCGGAAGTGGGATATGAAACCGCTGTTGCAGTCCTCAGGGTCAATGATGCGGTCGAAGCCCGGCGTCTGCTGAGTTTCAGACCTGAACAGTTTGAAGTATAAACATGAAGCGAAAGACGATTTTCTTCCTGATCCTGTGTTTACCGGGCATGTTTTCCTTTCTGTATGCCCAGACGGATCGAGATAAGCCGAACCAGGGAGGACATGCCTGGGACGGAAGCCGGTCCGTTCCCGTTCATCTGCTGCCTCTCAAGGACGAATTCGATCAAACCATCATACCTAGTGAAACCTATCCCTTGCCCCTTTCCACACGTTATACCTGTGCTCCCTGCCATGCCTATGATGTGATAGGGCACGGGCTGCATTTTGATGCGGATTCCTCTGAGCAGGCCGGCCGGCGTGGAGAACCCTGGTTTTGGGTGGAAAACAATAGCGGCACGGTCCTGCCTGTGTCTTACCGCGATTGGGAAGGAGTGTGGCATCCTGATGATCTGAAACTTTCTCCCTGGGAATTTGTTCTTCTCTTTGGACGCCACATGACCGGCGGGGGAGTGAGCGATCTTGGCGCCGAGATGCCCACACCTGAATCTCGTTGGGAGGTCTCGGGAAAGATCGAGATCAACTGTTTGGGCTGTCACAACGCTTCCCGCATCCAGAGCCACAGCGAATGGGCCAAGCAGATCCTCCGGGAAAATTTTCGTTGGGCCGCCACCGCTGCCTCGGGATTGGGTGAGGTGGGAGGGATGGCCTCTCGGCTCCCCGTAACTTGGGATCTTTTTGACGGCCCCAATCCGGACGACAGCGAATGGGCCGTGGTCCCTTCAGTGTCTTATTCTCCCCATCTTTTCGACAGCAAACATCGTGTCTATTTCGATATTGGTGCCAAGCCCGAAAACGACCGCTGTCTTGTCTGTCATTCCGTCTCCTCCGTACGACTTCCGAAGTACCAACAGATGGAAGATATCCATCTGGCCGCTGGAATGAATTGTGTGGACTGCCACCGCCACGATCTCAGTCATGCCATGATCCGGGGCTATGAGGGTGAGGCTGAGGAAAGAGGAGACGTGTCCCTTGCGGCCTTCTCCTGTAAAGGCTGTCATTTGGGAGCAGACCTCAAGGGAACCGGTGCGGAGGGATCCGGACGTTTGGGCGCACCCTATCCCCAGCATAAAGGGATTCCGGCTGTACACTTCGAGCGTCTGACCTGTACGGTCTGCCATTCCGGAGCAGTCCCTGACAAGCAGCCCGATCGTGTCCGGACCTCGCGGGCCAACCGCTTGGGAATATATGGAGTGGCACAATGGTCCACCGCTTTTCCGTATGTGGTCGAACCGGTTTTTATCCGGGATGATGAGGGCCGAGTTGCACCCCACCGCTTGGTGTGGCCCTCGTTCTGGGCTCGAAAAGCAGGGGCGCAGATCCATCCCCTACAGCAGGCCGTAGTAACTGAGGCTGCCCCTGGTGTTTTGAATGTTGCAGAAGATGTGGCTCGTTTGCTTATCGCCCTTTCCGTTCATCCTGAGATCCAGGGATTGCCGGTGATCGCTCTTTCCGGAAAAATCTATTCTCCCAATATGGACGGGAAACTGGACAGAGCATCGGTGCCGGCAGGAGAAACGCTGCCGGATCTGTTCTGGGGCCTGCGCAGGGAAGAAGCTTTGGAACCCTTGATACCGGAGTTTGATCCGATGGCTGAAGAACCGGACATGGACGCAGAGATTCGAGTTCAAAGTGTACTGGAAGGTCTGTCAGCGCTGGAAGACAGACCCGGCAGGCCTATTATTATCTACAAAGGGGCCAAGTTCTTTTTGGTGGAAGGCTACCTGGAACGAAACGAGAGTTCGAAGCCGCCATCAGGCACTCCGGAATTGCTTTGGGAGCAGGAAGAACAGTCACAACCCGTGATCACAGATTTCCAGATCCGGACCGTGGTCGAGACCGTCGGGCTTGAACCGACCTTGACCGAAGAACAGGTCAAAAAAGTACTGCAGGCATTGAGCGGCCAGGGTGGTGAATATGTCTATATCGCCGTTGGGAAAATGTTTGCTCTTGACGGCGCCGGTTCCTTGTCGGCAAGCGACCATGCCGCCGCAGCTCCGACCACTTGGCCTTTGGGGCATCAGGTGCGACCCGCCCAACAGTCTTTAGGGAAAAAGGGCTGCACTCAGTGTCACAGTGAAAGTTCTGCCATGTTTTTTGCCAAGATCGATGGCAGGGGACCGCTCAAAACGAACAAAGGGATCCGGCGTTCCATGACAACCTTTATGGAATTGGACTTGCCATATCAAAGGCTTTTTGGACTGTCCTTTCGTGTCCGGCCTCTTTTCAAGGTGGTGCTGCTGGGATGTGTAGGGATCGTGGGTGCGATGCTGGTACTGGTCTTACTGCTGGCCCTGGGTCGTATTTCAGGTTTGGTGGAGAAGAGGAAGTGATGCTGCTGTTTGCTTTTTTCACCTGGCTGACTTTGGCAACGCTGTTTGTGATCCTCCCCCGTCATTATTACCAGCATCTGCCCATGCAGAGTGAGGATCAGAGGGATCGACCGGAAACCGGATCGATGTCGGCCTATTTCCGCTGGTTATTGAATTGTGTCCCCGGTTGCTTTCAGAATAAACCTTGGAAGCGCGGTCTTAAGGTATTCCGAGATCTATGTGTCACACCCTATTCTCCCCAGGAAAAATGGATACACATCGGCCTCAGCCTGAGTTTTCTGTATCTGGCCCTGAGTGGTTTTTTCTTTGCCGCCATTCTCATTCGCAGCCTTACCGGTCTGCTTTTGGTTCTGCATATGATTCTGGGAGGGATTTTCGGGCTGGGCTTGGCTTTGACAGTATTGCTCCGGGCCAAAGAATATCCTGTAGCCGAGAATTGGCCGGATCCGCACGAACACCGTTGGGAAACGATCTGTTTTTGGATATTTGCCGTGTCTGGATTTGTGCTGGTGTTGACGGCGCTTTTGATGATGCTTCCCTTGTGGGATCTCATCGGACACCTGAATACAGTCATGGTGCACCGTCTGGCTGCATTATCGGCATTGCTTTCTGCCATCGCTTTTGTGTATTTTAAATGGTATCGAATGCGTGAAGCAAAATGAAAAAGAGTTCAGACCAGTCTCGCCTGCGTTTCAGCCATCAAGCCATGGGAACGACTTTCGAACTGATGATGGCCGGAGAGAAAGAGGATTATGCCCAGCAGGTCTCCCGTGCTGTCTTTGATCAGATCGATCGTCTGGAAACCCTGTTCAGTCGATTCAATCCCTGCAGCGAGATCGGACAGATCAATAAACTCTTTCCCGGAGAATCCGTGCGCGTGGGCATTGAAGTGTTTGAATGTCTACAGTTGGCTCAATATATCCGTGCACAGACCAAGGCTGCCTTTGATGTCAACTATGCCTCGGGCAAGGTTTCCCGCCAGACTCCGACGGCTTTTATACTTGAACAGGTGAGGGAAGGTTTTTTGGTGAGGATCCCCGAAGGACAAAAAGCCGGTTCTCTGGGCGGGATCGAACTCGACCTAGGGGGGATCGGCAAGGGGTATGCTCTCGACAAATCCATCGAGATTTTGGTCGAGTGGGAGGTGAAACGGGCTCTGCTGCATGCCGGCACCAGTACAGCTTATGCCATGGGAGCTCCTCCCGAGGCTAAGCAGGTAGATGAAGGGTGGCCGGTCGGTATCGGAGGGGTTTGGAAGTGCGCTCAAGCACCACGTAAATACAACCTGAGGGGCCGTGCCCTGAGTGGTTCCGGAACCGAGGTCAAGGGAGAACATGTCATCAATCCCCGGAGTTTTTTACCCGCCAAAGGACACCGGGCAGCTTGGGTGTCGCATCCCTCTGCTGCCGTAGCCGATGCCCTGTCCACGGCCTTTATGGTGATGAAGACCAAGGAGGTCGAAGAATTCTGCAGCCGGTTCTCCGAGGTGTGGAGCCTTGTGATCCTGGATGAAAAAAGGTGTAAGATATTTAATCCCAACCTCGCGCAGACCGAGCCTTGAGGATGAGGAGATAGACCATGCTTAGAAAATCACTCTTATTCACACTGACAACATTATTGCTTCTGTTGAATATACAGATGACGGCGGATCCCGGACCGACTTTCCAGGAAGAAAAAGTCGTCCTGGAGCTCGAACTTCCCAAACCTATGTTTGTAGGGACTCCGCGCAACATCCGCAGCGCCAACCTGGAGAGGGTCACTGGGAAAAAACGTAGGCCTTTTTATGTGCCTGACGGCACCACCCTCCTCTCCCCGGAGAAGCCGGTGGCGGCCAGCGATATGGAGCCCATCATCGGTGAAGTGGAATTTGTCGTCGATGGTGAGAAATCCGGTGAAGATGGGTACTACGTTGAATTCGGACCCGGTGTGCAGTGGGTTCAAATAGACTTGGAAGGTACATTTGATCTGCACGCCATCCTAGTGTGGCATTTTCACCGCCAGGCACGTGTCTACCGGGATGTGATCGTTCAGGTTTCCGAGGACCCGGACTTCATCAATGGGGTTAAAACCGTTTTTAACAACGACCATGACAATTCCGCCGGATTGGGGGTCGGCCGGGATAAGGAGTATATCGAGGTCAACGAGGGCCGTTTGATCGATCCCAAAGGGATCAAAGGCCGCTTCGTCCGTCTTTACAGCCAGGGCAACACCTCGAACGATATGAACCATTATGTGGAGGTTGAGGTTTACGGCACGCCTTCCAAATGAATAAAAAGGCCTTTGCCTGGCTTTTCCTAACCATCTTCTGCGGCGCTCTTCTCTTTCGGATAGCGGCGCTCGATCTGCGTCCCATGCATCACGATGAGGCCAATCAGGCCGTTAAATTCGGGATTTTGCTGGAAAAGGGAGAATATCGTTATGACCGGCTGGACCATCACGGACCCAGCCTCTACTACCTGACGCTTCCTTTTGCATGGCTGGCATCCAGCCGGACTCTGGCCTCGCTGGACGAAACCATCTTACGGTTGGTACCTGCGTTTTTTGGTGTGGGGCTGGTTTTACTGCTGCTGCTGGTCCAGGATGGGCTGAGCCGTTTGGCTCTGATCTTCTCTTCGGTCTTTATCGCTCTTTCGCCGGTCGTGGTCTTCTACAGCCGCTTCTACATCCAGGAAAGCCTTCTGCTTTTTTTTCTGTTGGGCCTTATCGTTTCCGGATGGCGCTACCTCTGCAGCCGGAAGCCCGGATGGGCGGCTGCGGCAGGATTTTTTGCGGGTTTAATGTATGCTACCAAGGAAACTTCGTTGATCCTATTTGCAGCGATCGCTGGCGCTCTGGGCTTGACTTGGTTCTTAGGGAGAAGAAACGAATCCTCCCAGGCGATTTTTAGGCCGATCCCATTCTCCCATCTCGGGATATTTATGGGGCTCTGTGTTCTGGTTGCCGTCCTGCTTTTTTCCTCCTTTTTTCAGAATCTGAATGGACCGTTGGATTCCGTCCTTTCTTTCAAGACTTACTTCGAACGGGCCGGAGAAGCCGGCTGGCATTCC
>JAUWSR010000312.1 GCA_030609975.1 Acidobacteriota bacterium
GTACCCAAAAATTTTGAGTTTTCAGAATTTAAAAAAGGACTGGTTTCCATTCAGACAATGCCCCTGTGTCCAGGCTGTCAAAAGGGAGGCGGCCGCGATGGCTGTGAGATTCGAGAATGTGTCACCGAAAAAAGAATAAGGGATTGCAGTGAATGCAGCCAGTCTGAAAACTGCTCTCACAGGGAGTTACTTGATAAGATGCGGAAAGGCGCGCTGGAAGCGGGTCTTATGTTGAAGATAGACATTACAGACCCGAAAAAGCTTATCACCAACTGGTCCTCTGATCTCAGAACAAAGTGGCCTATGGAATTGCTGTTTTCAGAAGATTAAAAAGGATTCAGAAGATCAGCTTAAGCTATCCCTGACGACCAGCCCTCCCGGTCGGTGTATCCGCATAGTATTAAACGTATTCGAGAGGGATAAGTTTAGAAGTTAAGGCCGTCCTCCAGAGAAATAGATTTATTTATAGGGTTTTTTCTGTTAAAAAGAGCATAGCCCAGGAATATCCGGTGAACTTACGTAAAGATAGCATTCTGACTCTCTTGAAGATTGAACCCGTCCCCCAGTCGTTGGACTACATCGATTCTAAAAAACAGTTTCAGCTCCACAAGCTTATTACAGAGCAGCGGCATCAAAAGACTTGGAACCTGAGTTCAGTAATTAAGGAAGATATCCGGAACGGATTGGAGCAGATCCTTGCTGTGGATGAGGATATATCTTTTACATTTAATAAATTAATTGAGGATCCCTCGCTGATCAAGCAAGCCGCCCAGGCTATAACACACGCCCTTCAAGATCGAAAAAAGATCTACATCTACGGGTGCGGAGCGACCGGCCGCCTGGCCAAACAGATGGAAAGTGCCCTCTGGAGATCCTTCTGGGAAAAAGTTAAGAAGACAGTTTCCTGGAGGAAGCTACAAACGGCACTTCCGGAAAACATTGAGGACTATTTGATCGGAGAAATGACCGGTGGAGACAGAGCCCTTATCAGCGCTCTGGAAGGGCTCGAAGACCTTGAGATCGTGGGGCAGCTTCAGCTGCAGGATCGAGGAATTGACCGGGGTGATGTGGTATTCTGTGTCACCGAAGGCGGGGAGACTTCTTCCGTGATCGGCGCTGTCCTGGCTGCCTTGGAACAGTATGGAGAGCTTACTCAAGAAAATGTGGTAAATGCTGCAGGTAATCTCTACTTTATCTATAACAATCCGGATGAGGTGCTGTATCCTTTCGAGCGGAGTCGGAACGTGCTCGATCAGCCTGCCATTACCAAGATCAACCTGACCACCGGCCCTCAAGCGATCACAGGCTCCACTCGTATGCAGGCCACGACCTCTGAGACCTATGTTATGGGGCTCATCCTGGAAGCGGGTCTATGTGGATATTTGCATAACTTTCTATCAGAGGACGAGCTGGCTGAACTGGGTTTCAATCCCAAGATCAAGCTGGAAGACAGGCTTCTGGATTTTCCTCGGCTGCAAGATCTTATTCAATCCCAACTGGAAAAACTTGCACAGCTCACTGCACTCGAAGCTGATACCTACAGAGAAGGGAATAAAGCGACCTATTTTGCACAAGAGGGGCTGATCACGGTGTTTACCGACTGCACAGAACGGAGTCCGACGTTCCACCTCTTTCCGCTTGATACTGTCCATGAGCCGCAGAGAAAGTGCTGGCTTCAGGTGTGGACCGAAGCACCCGATCCGGGAAAGGCTTGGCAGAATTTTTTGGGACGCAAATTCAGGGGTTTGGAAGAGTCTTTTTATCTGTCTCATTTTCAGGAAAGGATCGACGATGAATACCTGAGGAAAGCCGCTCTCAACAGCCTTTCTCAAGCTGGAAACAACCAGGAGATATTGTATGATTTTTCTTTTTCCTCATCCAACCTGAATACGCGCGGCCCCCAAAAGGATGACCTGGGTGTTTTGGTTTGTATGCATGAGGAAATGTCAGAGCTGTCACATCGGGAATCCTCTTCCTATCGATTTATGGAGCTCATAAAGGACAACCAGGCCAACCTGGCCTTGATACTGGTCAGCGACCATAACGAAGCGCACATACGGAAGTTGATATCAGAGCTGCCGTTGAACGAAGACAAAGACGTTGTGCTTCATTTCAGGCTCGACCTTCAGGGAGATCCACTGGGATTGAATGCTCAAGTCCTTCTCAAGATGATCTTGAACGGACACTCAACCGGAGTTATGGCAAGTCTGGGCCGGGTGGTGGGCAACACCATGACCAATGTTTATCCCAGCAACCTGAAGCTCATCGGACGTGCAACCTTCCTGATACAAAGCCATGTAAACGACGCAGCTTCGCAGGCGGATCGGAGTCTTGAATATGGGAAAAACGAGCCCATCACCTATGCTGAAGCCAATGCCGTCCTGTTCGAGTCCATGGACTTTGTCGCACAGCAGAAAGACCAGATCAGCGAGGTCGAACTCTGCATCATCCGGATCTTGGAAGCCATCAGAAAAAAAAGTTTTGTCAGCTGGGAAGAAGCCCGGGCAGTGAACGCTGCACAAGGACTTGAACAGTATTTGGCAGAATACAAGCAGCACCAGCTTAAGTGAAGGGATAAATATGGGATTCACAACCCTGGACTATTTGGTGGTTATCCTCTATCTCTGTGGAGTAACGACCTTTGGAATCTTAGCCTCAGGACGTCAGCGTTCCACATCGGACTATTTCCTCGGTGGTCATCGCATACCCTGGTGGGCTGTACTTTTTTCGGTTGTGGCCACAGAGACCAGTACGCTGACCTTTATCAGCATCCCTGCGGTTGCTTATGGAGGCACACTCACGTTCTTACAGATCACCTTTGGTTATATTCTGGGCCGCACCATCGTAAGCCTGGTTTTTTTACCTCGCTATTTTCAGGGCCAAATGTCGACGGCGTACCAATATTTGGGGATACGTTTCGGCGACAGCATGCGCAATATCGCCAGCACAACCTTTATGGTGACGCGTCTGCTGGCGGATGGAGTCCGTCTCTTTGCAGCAGCGATCCCCATTGCCATCCTATTCCGTTTGGCAGGAGTTGACATTCCTGACATTCAGATCTACATCATCGCCATCCTTATGATCGCCTTGATCACGCTCGTCTATACATTTCTGGGAGGAATCCGTGCGGTTGTTTGGATGGACGTGACCCAGCTGACCGTCTACATCGGGGGGGCACTGCTGGCCACAGTTGTTCTTCTCACCCAGTTGCCGGAAGGATTTTCCGCGGCCATAAACACCTTACGAACAACAGGGAAGCTCAAGTTTCTCTATTTTGGCTTTGATCTGAGCTTCAAAGAATTCATTTCACAACCATACACCTTTTTGACAGCCCTTTTGGGAGGAGGCGTTTTTTCACTTGCCTCACATGGGACAGACCAACTCATTGTGCAACGCCTCCTTTCTACACGCAGTCTTCGATCCGCCCAAAAAGCCTTGATCGGCAGCGGGCTGGTGGTATTCCTCCAGTTTGCCCTTTTTTTAGGCATAGGCCTTCTCCTTTTTGCGTTCTATGAGGGTGCCTCCCCAGCCCAGCTCGGGTTGGCCAGCGCGGATGAGGTTTTTGGAAAATATATTGTCGAGCCGCGTCCGGCCGGGCTCTCTGGGCTGATTTGTGCAGCTATCCTGGCTGCGGCCATGAGCACTCTGTCTTCTGCCATA
>JAUWSR010000061.1 GCA_030609975.1 Acidobacteriota bacterium
ACTCTCGCAGAAACCGCTCGAAATAATAAAAGAATACCCGATAAAACACCGTGAATTCCGGATGACGTTGACGATAGATCCCTGCCATGGCAGGGAAGATGATTCACGAAATGGGCCAGGAGACAGATGAGAGCCTTAAAGACCCGATACGCCTGGAGTACCAAAGAACTTCAAAGGAGGGATGTCACCAGATGTTTACGATGGAAGATATAAACTGACAACCAGCGATGTCGGGATAATAATTATCTCTTGAGGGCGGTGTCGGCATCTCTATCAGGACATTGCCATGCGCAGAGGCTGTTCAATTTCGGTATTAATCGCTTATGGAGAACCGCTCGTTGTTATTGGCACTGATGGGGGACTCCTGGAGAAGCCCGTCACTCGTCAATATATAATGTTGGGCCCCGGAGAGAGGATAGAGCTCTGGGCGGATTTCAGCAAGCGTCCGGTCGGATCAGAGTTTTCATTGATTAGTTTACCTTTTGAAACAGGGATGATGGATGGCGGAATGATGGGACGTGGGATGATGCGAAATTATCTGGTTGAATAGCAGTACGCCTGCCGAAAGACCAAAAATGCAGAAAAAATCCACCTGAAAAGAAGAAAATGATTGACATGCCCTAGGGGGGTATGCTATATTGAGCATGGAGGTGAAAATGAGTAATCAAATGACGACACATGAGGCGGAATTAGTACGGCTTAGAAGAATTGAGGGTCAAATTCGAGGCGTTCAAAAGATGATTGAAGAGAAAAGATACTGTGTTGATATCTTGACCCAGATCTCTTCAATCGTTGGCGCGATAAAAAGCGTAGAGGAAAATATTTTGGAAAGACACCGTAAGGGATGCGTCCACCAATCCTTTACTAAAGGAAGCAAAGAGGACAAAGCCCGAAAAGTTGATGAGGTTATCGGTGTCCTGAAAAAATTCCGGAGATATTAGGAGTAAAAAGATGAGCTATTACTTTAATAAAAAAATCCAGGGCTCGTTCGAAGATGTGCTTGAGAGGATTACATTATTGTTAAAAGAGAACGGATTTGGGATTCTGACCGAGATAGATGTGAAGGAGACTTTAAAGAAAAAACTCGATGTGGACTTTCAGAAATACATAATTCTGGGAACATGCAATCCGTCTTTTGCTTATAAGGCCCTGCAAGCTGAAGATAAAATTGGCACGATGCTTCCCTGCAATGTCATAGTGCAAGAGATCACTGATGGTGAAATCGAAGTGGCTGCGGTTGATCCGCTTGCATCGATGCAGGCCGTTGAAAATCCCGGTTTATACGATATAGCGATCCAGGTTCAAGACAAATTGCGCAGCATTGTGAACAACTTATAATTCGACATTTTTGGAGTACATAAATGGCTAAAGACTTGGTGTGCGGCATGGATGTTAAGGAAGGCCGGGAAGCTGGCTCATCTTTATATAAAGGACAGAAATATCTCTTCTGTTCGGCTGGATGTAAAGAAAAATTTGATAGGGATCCCGATGAATATATTCAAGAACCGGAGAAGATGAACAAATCCACATTGGACAGAATCGACCTGCCGATAGTAGGCATGAGCTGTGCAAGTTGTGCCACCACAATACAGCGGGGGCTGGCGGACATGACGGGCGTGGAAAAGGCCAATGTGAACTTTGCTACCTCAAAGGCGACGTTGTTTTTTAAGCCAGATGAGGCTGGACCTGAGGATTTTATCACTTCGATTAGAAAAAGTGGATATGAGGTCGGCACGGTATCTGTCGATCTCCCTATCGAGGGAATACAGTGTGCTTCTTGTGTTCAGAGGATTGAGCGTGCTCTGCTCCGGATTCGTGGCATTACCAAAGCTGTTGTCAATTTAGCCACTGGAAGGGCCAAGGTTGAATATCTGCCATCCGAGATCGGCCTTAATGAAATTAAGCAGGCTATCAAGTCTACAGGATATAAGGTGCTGGAAATCCCTTCTTCTGAAGAAGGAGTGGATCCAGAAAAAACCGTGCGCGAACGGGAGTATAATAAGCTTAAAAAGAAGTTCATTTTTGGGCTTGTTTTGGGTATTTTGATTTTTTTCGGGAGCTCTCGTCACTGGTTTCCCTGGATCCCTGAATTTTTAGGGAATTTCTATGTCCTTTGGATTTTGGCCACACCTGTCCAGTTTTGGATCGGATGGCAATTTTACAAAGGAGCCTGGGGAGCTTTCAGACATCGCAGCGCCGATATGAATACCCTTATCGTGGTGGGTACGTCGGCCGCCTATCTCTACAGCGTAAGCGCAACTCTTTTTCCCTCATTTTTCGAGTCAGGGGGAATAAGACCAACCGTTTATTTTGATACTTCAGCCCTAATTATCGTTCTCATTTTATTTGGGAGACTACTCGAAGCAAGAGCTAAGGGACAGACATCGGATGCCATTAAAAAACTGATGGGATTGCAGCCGATTACAGCGCTTGTTTTAAGGGACGGACAGGAGAGAGATATTCCCGTGGAAGAAGTAGTGCTTGGAGATATCGTTATCGTCAAGCCCGGAGAAAGAATTCCCGTCGATGGGATCGTAAAGGAAGGGAGATCCTCGGTTGATGAATCCATGATCACCGGCGAGAGCATTCCTGTAAAAAAGGGACCAGGGACAGAGGTGATCGGCGCCACTATAAATAAATCAGGAAGCTTCAGATTCCAAGCGACAAAAGTGGGGAAAGACACCGCCCTGGCCCAGATAATAAAACTTGTTCAGGATGCTCAAGGTTCGAAAGCCCCTATACAAAGACTGGCAGATGTCATTTCCGGTTACTTTGTTCCTATTGTCATTTCAATCGCGATCGCTACCTTTGTTATCTGGTTCGTTTTCGGCCCCTCGCCCGCTTTAACTTTTTCGTTGCTGAATTTTGTAGCGGTCATGATCATTGCCTGTCCGTGTGCCCTGGGACTGGCTACCCCTACGGCAGTAATGGTGGGAACCGGAAAAGGCGCCGAGAACGGCATTTTAATAAAGGGGGGAGAGAGTTTAGAGACAGCCCATAAGCTTGACACCCTCGTCTTTGATAAAACCGGCACCCTGACCAAAGGAGAGCCAGAGGTAACAGATTTATTCACTACCAATGGTTTTTCAGAAACAGAGATATTGATGTATTCCGCCAGCGCGGAAAAAGTTTCTGAGCATCCCTTAGGTGAGGCTATTCTTAAGAGAGCGGAAGTTGAGCGGATCGAGCTGCAGAGTCCTGAGTTTTTTAAAGCGATCGAAGGACATGGTATTGAGGCGACGATTGGGGGGAAAGAAGTACTTCTCGGCAATCTGAAACTGATGCAAGATAGACACGTACCCGTTGGAGATCTGGAATCGAAAGCGGAGAAACTGGCAAAGGATGCAAAAACTCCTATTTATGTGGCACTTGCAGGGAAAACAGCCGGATTGATGGGAGTGGCCGATACATTAAAAGAGAGTTCCATTCAGGCTGTACAAAAACTTAAACATATGGGCATTGAAGTAGTCATGCTTACGGGGGATAACAGGAATACAGCGGAAGCCATCGCAAGAAAGGCGGGCATCGATATTGTGCGTCCAGAGGTGCTTCCTGAGGATAAGGTGCATGAGATCAAGAA
The DNA here is from genome assembly GCA_030609975.1 of Acidobacteriota bacterium. Classification (GTDB taxonomy): domain Bacteria; phylum Acidobacteriota; class Aminicenantia; order Aminicenantales; family Aminicenantaceae; genus JAUWSR01. The sequence goes on from JAUWSR010000061.1 coordinate 3,581, forward strand.
GCTTCAATCAGAGGGAAAAAGAGTGGCCATGGTTGGGGACGGGATAAATGATGCGCCTGCCCTTGCTCAAGCGGATATAGGGATCGCCATCGGATCAGGAACAGATATTGCGATGGAGGCATCTGATATTACCTTGATTAAAGGTGATTTGAGGGGAGTTGTGTCTGCTATAGAATTGAGCAAAAAAACCATTAGAATCATAAAACAGAATCTCTTCTGGGCATTCTTTTACAACACCGCAGGTATACCCATCGCTGCTGGCATTCTTTATCCATTTTTTGGAGTGCTGCTAAACCCGATTGTTGCTTCGGCAGCAATGGCTTTTAGTTCTGTCTCGGTGGTTTCTAATTCTTTAAGACTAAGTCGTATAAAACTCAGATCATAGTGCAGGAGCTGTGTTATGTTGATGAAATTGATAGTCACAATCTCAGGCCTTATGCTAATAATATTGGTGAATTGGTACTTTTTATTTTCAAAAAGAAAGGCTTTTCAGGCTGAGACTAAAGAGATAGGACTTCAGGAAGTAAAAATTGTGGTCAAGGGAGGATACAGCCCAGATGTCATCGTGGTGAAGAAGGGGATCCCTGTCCGTCTTGATTTCTACAGAGAGGAAACAGCCGATTGCTCAGATACGATTGTGTTTGGGGATTTTAACATCCGGAAACCTTTGCCTGCTTTTAAAACGACTGCTATTGAGTTTACTCCAGAGAAAAAAGGCGAATATGTATTCACATGTGGAATGGGCATGATGAGAGGGAAACTTATTGTTCGATAATCCCAAGGATATGGAAAGAGCAATGATTTATGCTCGAGATATCAAGCGTCCTGTATGAGCTCGTGAATACTCTTTTCGGGCTAGTTAAGTAATTAAAATAAGGAAGATCAAAATGAAAAGGTATTTCAGTTATTTCACAATGGTTGCCGTATTTTTAGTATCCATTCCTGTTTTTTCTCAGGAAGTGGGACAACGGGCTGAAATTCTCTCCGATTTAATTCAAGAGGCTCTTGAGAATAATCCTGGGCTCGAAGCCGCTGTGCTGCGTGCGCAATCGGCAGAGAAAGTCATCTCCCAGGCTGGTGCCCTCCCCGATCCACAACTCAACTTAGGTTTACTCAACCTGCCCGTCAACAGTTTTGCCTTCGACCAGGAACCGATGACTGGAAAGTTGATTGGGATAATGCAGAAGTTCCCGTTTCCGGGAAAGCAAGGACTTGCCAAGGAGATGGCTGAATTCGAGGCGACAGCGGTCCAATATCAGCAAAAAGAAGTCCAGAACCAGATCGTTCAGATGGTCAAGAGTGCCTACTATAACCTTTATGCCATTGACCGCGCTTTAGAGACCGTCCAGAAAAATCAAGTTTTGATGGAACAATTTATCAGGATTGCCGAGACGAAATATTCAACCGGTACGGGGCTGCAACAGGATGTTCTTCGCGCCCAGGTCGAATTCTCCAAGTTGGAAGACGATGTGATCATGTGGCAGCAAAAACGGCGTGCTGCGACCGCCCGCCTGAATGCGATCTTGAACCGGTCGGTGGACAGCCCATTTGACAAAACCGCGAGAGATCTGGTTTTACCCGGGAGCCAGGTATTGGATTCTCCCACTGTAGCCATAGAACAGCAAAGACCTCTTTTGTTAGCCTGGAAGGAGAGAATCCAGAAAGCTGAATCATCCGTCAAGCTTGCCCGCCGTGACTATTGGCCCAATTTTACAGTGGGTGCCAGTTATCGTCAGAGAGACAATCTGAGTAACGGTGCAGTCATGCATGACTTCTTTTCTGCCACATTATCAATCAATATCCCGCTATTTTTTAAACGCAAGCAAGGAGCCAAGGTGGCGGAAAAGGAGCTGGCTTTCTCAGCCCTCAATTCACAGTACAAAAATGTATACATCGGTGTTTTGTCGAACCTGGAAAGTACTGAAGCTGAAATGGAGCGCAACCGAAAACGAGTCGAGCTCTACAAAGGGGGGATTCTGATACAGGCCCAGCAATCTCTTGAGTCGGCTCAGGCAGGGTATCAAGTCGGGAAAGTGGATTTTCTGACACTGATCAGTAACTGGATGATGCTTCAGAATTATGAGACGCAGTATTTCTTTGCCATGTCTGAGTTTCACAAGGCTCTGGCCAACTACGAACGGATTATGGGTGGAGGGCTGACGAATGATTCAAAATAAGCTTACTCATGCCAGGAATACAGATTCCATGTTTAGGAGAAAACAGTGAAAACTAAAATAATACTCATACTTTTTGTCGGAATTCTTATCGGAGCTGCAGCAGCTTATTTAGTCCTGCCGAAACTGACATCGGAAGGAAGTTTAATCCAGGATAGTGAAAAACAATTGTATTCCTGCGGTATGCACCCGGAGGTTATATCCGATAAACCGGGGAACTGTCCCATTTGTGGAATGAAGCTCACTCCCATCAAGGGATCCGCTCAAGTAACAGGACAGCCGACAGCAGAAGCGGGACAGGAACGTAAGGTTCTTTATTGGCAGGCGCCCATGGATCCTACGGAGATCTATGACCAACCCGGACAGTCCAAAATGGGAATGGACTTGGTGCCGGTTTATGAGGGAGAAGAGGCGGGGGGAGCGGGCAGTATCATGATAGACGGTACGCTTCAACAAAACATGAATCTTAGAGTAGCCGATGTCGAACAACGGGATATGTCCAATGTTATCCGAGTTCATGGACGGGTGACCTATGCCCAAGATAAGGAATATTCGGTTAACACCAAGATCAGTGGCTGGGTAGAGAAACTCTACGTTAATACGCTGGGGCAGAAGGTGCGAAAGGGACAAACGCTGCTTGAGATCTACTCGCCAGAGCTGGTTTCAACCCAGGAGGAATACCTGCTCGCATTGAAAAATTACAAAAAACTATCAGACAGCCCTTATGAGAGCATTCGTAAGAATGCAGAAAGGATGGTTGATCTGGCCCAGCGTCGTTTGGAGTTTTGGGACATCTCTCCTGTTGAAATCGAAAAGATTAAGACGACTGGAAAAGCCCGAAGGTCGTTTCCTCTTAACTCCCGGATATCAGGGATTGTCACCCACAAAACCGTGAAAGAAGGCGACAAGATCGGGCCTGGAATGGATCTCTTCCACATCGCAGATTTGAGCAAGGTTTGGGTTGAAGCCTCTGTTTACGAAGGTGATTTGGCTTCGATCAATGAGGGGCAACGGGCTGAACTCGAGCTGGACCAAATTCAAGGTTTCCAACTCGAAGGTAAGGTGGATTTTATCTATCCTTATCTTGACAAAAAATCACGAGCGAATAATATCAGGCTGGTGTTTGACAATCCCGGTCAAATCCTAAAACCTGAGATGTACGCGACGGTTCGAATCTTTAACAAATCGGCCGAGCAAGTCATGGCTATTCCTACGGAAGCGGTCATCCATTCCGGTAAACGGAAAATTGTGTTCGTGACTAAAGGGGATGGGAAGTTTGAGCCTCGTGAGGTAAAGCTGGGAACAGAAAGCGATGATGGGTATGTCGAGATCGTTTCCGGATTGTTTTTAGATGAAAAAATAGTGGTTTCGGGACAATTCCTGTTGGATTCCGAAAGCCAGACCAGGGAGGCGATCGCCAAAATGAGAGCACGACAAAAACAAAGCACAAGCAGCGATACACCCGCGGATTCTCATGAAGGCCAAACCGAATCTGAGATGCCTGCAGTGATGGAACACAGCCATGAAGAACATCAGCACGATATGGTCAGCATCAGCGCAGATAAACTATTTGCTTGTCCTATGCATCCTGAATTCATTACCAGCGACGCAAATGCTAAATGTCCGGAGTGTGGGATGAATGTTGTGCCGGCCAAAGAGCTAGGCGATGAGCTTAAATTGGAAGAAGCAGAATTCTATACTTGCCCCATGCATCCCGAATTTATCACTACGGATCCTGATGCTCAATGCCCTGAATGTGGGATGAAGCTTGAGAAGGTGAAAAAGAAATAAGGAGCCCATTATCTTGTGGAATTATTAGGCCCGTGAAAAAAAAAGGACGGAATAGAAGATGATAGAGAAAATTATTGAATGGTCAGTTAATAATCGTCTGTTAGTAACAATCGGTATCGCAGCTATCATATTTGCCGGGTACTTCTCGATCCAGACCACACCTGTGGATGCCATTCCCGATCTGAGTGATGTTCAAGTTATCATTCTCACGGAATTCATGGGTCAGGGGCCGAATGTCGTCGAAGACCAGGTGACATATCCCCTAACGACTGCGATGCTTGCGGTCCCTTATGCTACTGTGGTACGGGGTTATTCATTCTTCGGATTATCGCTGGTGTATATCCTATTCGAAGATGGTACGGACCTGTACTGGGCACGCAGCCGGGTTCTGGAATATCTGAACTTCGCAGCCAGCCGACTGCCTCAAAATGTAACTCCCCAGTTGGGGCCTGATGCCACAGGCGTAGGATGGGTGTACGAGTACGTGCTTGATGGTGGCGACAAATATGATCTTCAGCAGCTGAGATCGATCCAGGATTGGTATCTGAGATATGAGTTAGCCAGTGTTCCAGGTGTGAGCGAGGTGGCCAGTATCGGAGGATTCGTCAAACAGTATCAAGTCGAGGTCGACCCTCTTAAACTGCAGGCCTACAACATTCCCCTGCAAAAAGTGCGTATGGCCATCAAGCGCAGCAACAATGATGTTGGCGGGCGACTGATCGAAATGGGAGAGACGGAATTCATGGTTCGCGGCCTTGGTTATATCACTTCCATTGAGGATCTAAAAACGGTTCCGGTGGGGATGGGTCAAAACAATGCTCCGATTCTGCTGGAAGATGTGGCCCACATTCATCTTGGACCCGAGCTCCGGCGCGGGATTGCGGAGTGGAATGGGGAGGGAGAGACTGTCGGCGGGATTATCCTCATGCGGTTTGGTGAGAACGCTCTTAAAGTTATCGACGGGGTCAAAGCAAGATTGGCAGAGCTGGAAAAAGGCCTGCCGGAAGGCGTGACCATCAAGGTGGCGTATGACCGTTCATCTTTGATCAAACGGGCAATTTCCACATTGAAAGAAAAATTGTTGGAAGAAACTGTTGTCGTCGCCCTGGTTATTATTATATTTCTACTCCATCTGCCCAGTTCATTCGTGGCCGTGTTTACTTTGCCCCTAGGGGTTCTGCTTGCTTTTATTGTCATGAGGGCCCAAGGACTGAATGCGAATATTATGTCCTTGGGAGGTATCGCCATTGCCATTGGCGTCATGGTGGACGCTGTTGTTGTCATGATCGAGAATGTCCACAAACATATGGAGCGGGAGGGAGCTAAAAAAGGAAATGAACGATGGGAATTGATCGTAAAGGCCTCCAAAGAAGTGGGACCGGCACTGTTTTATTCACTGCTCATCATTACTCTGTCGTTTATTCCTGTTTTCACATTGGAGCAGCAGGAAGGCAGACTTTTTAAACCCCTGGCATACACCAAAACCTATGCCATGGCAGCATCAGCTTTTCTCGCCATAACGGTTGTTCCAGTTCTTATGGGATATTTTATCAGGGGCAAAATCCGACCCGAGTCGAAACACCCTCTCAGTCGGATTCTTATTAAGCTCTACCGGCCAGTGATACATTTTGTTCTGAAACACAAGGTGGCTACTATTCTAGTTGCGTTATTGATCGTGGTTGCCACTTTGGTCCCGTACTCACGTCTGGGTTCTGAATTTATGCCTCCCCTGAATGAAGGCGATCTGCTTTATATGCCCACAACTTTGCCTGGCATCTCGATTACAAAAGCCAAAGAACTATTGCAGCAAACGGATAAAATCATTGCCAGCTTCCCAGAAGTGGAATCGGTGCTAGGAAAGATAGGGCGAGCCGATACAGCAACAGACCCCGCTCCACTGACCATGATCGAAACCACCATTATGCTCAAAGATGAAGAGGAATGGCGACCAGGGATGACGCTGGAGAAATTGACCGAAGAACTCAATGATGCTGTTCAGTTCCCTGGGTTGACAAACGCTTGGACCATGCCTATCAAGACCCGGATCGACATGTTGAGCACCGGCATCAAAACTCCCGTGGGAATCAAGCTTATGGGACCCGACCTGCAAATCCTCAGTGATTTAGGTGAAACGATCGAGGCGGTGGTCCGGCAGATTCCCGGGACGGCCAGTGTAATTTCCGAACGTGTCACGGGGGGGAATTATGTCGATTTTGTGATCAACCGGGAAGCTGCGGCCCGCTATGGACTGACCGTGGGGGACGTCCAGGACATTATCATGTCGGCCATCGGCGGAGTGAATGTGACGACAACGGTGGAAGGACTGGAACGTTATCCGGTGAATGTCCGCTACAGTCGTGAGCTGAGGGACAATCTTCCTGCCTTGAGACAGGTCCTGATACCGACGCCCACAGGAGCTGAGGTTCCGCTGGGGCAGGTGGCGGATATACAAGTGAAAAAAGGCCCAGCAGGTATCAAGAGTGAGAATGCCAAAAGAACAGCCTGGCTTTATGTGGACCTGAGAGATATCGATGTTGGTTCTTATGTCAAAATGGCAAAGAAGGTGGTGGATACAACGGTGGAGTTCCCACCGGGGTACAGCATCATTTGGAGTGGCCAGTACGAATACATGCAGCGTGCTCAGGAGCGTTTACGCCTGGTTGTGCCTGTAACATTGATGATCATATTTCTGCTGCTATATTTTAATTTTAAGAACATTGGAGAGAGCTTGATAATCATGCTCTCGCTTCCTTTTGCTCTGGTGGGAGGAATATGGTTGATGTGGATGAGTGGTTATAACATGAGTGTTGCTGTGGGCGTTGGCTTTATTGCGCTTGCCGGATTGGCCGCGGAAACAGGTGTAGTGATGCTTCTGTACATCGATAATGCCTATAAAGACAGGCTTATGCATGGGAATATGCAAACGCGCGGCGATCTGCATGCGGCGATAGTACATGGAGCGGTGGAGAGAGTGAGGCCAAAGCTCATGACTGTATCTACCACTATAATGGGCCTGCTGCCGATAATGTGGGGACATGGCACAGGTTCACAAGTTATGAAACGTATCGCAGCCCCGATGGTAGGGGGTTTGATTACATCAACGGTTTTAACTTTGGTTGTGATCCCAGCTATCTATTTTGTGTGGCGAGGCAGGAAATTAAGCAAGGGAGAGACCCAGGACCCGGAAGACGAAACTCCCTAGGGAATCATCTGCAGTTGCTCAGGTTTGTGCGGTTAACGGAATTCCTTAAGAGACTCATGATAAATCTGTATTGACAAAGGCTATCTATTTGATATACTTAGTAAGGAAAAGACATTTTTAGGAGAAATTATGAATAAAAAAACAGCCATGATATTTTCCATCGCAGTTGCTTTTATATTGGTTTTGTCGTTATCTGCATTGCTGCAGGCGGAAGAGACCATCAAGTGCCCCGTCAGCGGCAAGACTTTTAACAAATCCGAGAACAGTGAGTCTCATGTTTACAAGGGCACGACCTATTATTTTTGCTGCCCAGGCTGTAAAGAGTCGTTTGTAAAGGACCCGGAAAAATACATCAAGGCCCTGGAAGAGGGCAAGGAAGCTCCCGGGCACGAGCACGTGAAAAGCGCCGAGCATGCCCACGAAGCTGAAGCTCATGAACATGCAGAACATGCCCACGATGCTGAAAGTCATGCACATGCAGAGGATGCCGAGCATGCCCACGGATCCGAGGTTGTGAAGTGCGCTGTGATGGGGCATGAGATCAAAGACGTCGAGAAAGCACCTAAATCAGAATATAACGGCAAGACCTACTATTTTTGCTGCGCCGACTGCAAAGAGAAATTCGACAAGGAGCCGGGAAAGTATGTCACAAGCAACGGCGAGCCGGTCATCTGTCCAGTCATGGGCAACGAGGTCAAGGATCTGGAGAAAGCGCCCAAAGTGGAATATGAAGGCAAAACTTATTATTTCTGCTGCGAAGGTTGTGTGGAACCTTTTAAAGCCAATCCTGAAAAATATATAAAATAATTACTAGATACCCTTTTCCTTCAACCACTCATCGTTGTAGATCGTGCTGAGATAGCGGTAAGCGGAATCGCAAAAAAGAGTCACGATCCGGCAGGATCGATCCTGTTCTCCTGCTAGCTTCAGACAGGCGGAAAGTGCGGTGCCGCTGGAGCCGCCGGCCAAAACGCCTTCAACGTCGGCCAGCTTTCTGGCGGTCAAGAACCCATCTTTATCCGAAACCTGAATAATGTCATCCAGGATAGTGAAGTCGGCACAGCCTATCAGGAATTCATCCCCTAAACCCTCTACTAAATAAGGCTTGGCCTTTCCGATTTTCCCAGTGTGGAAATATTCGGTAAAGACTGATCCTTCGGGATCTACCGCGATCACTTTGATGTTAGGATCTTTTTCTTTGAGAAATTTCCCGGCTCCGCACACAGTGCCCCCGGTTCCCATCCCCGCTACCAGATAATCGATCCTTCCTTCCATCTGCTCCCATATCTCCGGGCCGGTTGTGAGGTAATGGGTCTCATTGTTCTCGCGGTTATTATGCTGATCGAAGTAGTATCCGTTCGGAGTTTCGGCCACGATCCGTGGAGTGATGTTGTTGTAGCTGTCGGGGTGTTCTGGAGGAAGGTTATGATCCACAAACACAAGCTCGACCTTTAATGCCTTGAGGAGCTTGATCTTCTCGCTGCTCAGACTGTCCCGCACCACCATCTTGACCTTGTAGCCTTTCATCCCTCCCAATACCGCCAGGGCCAGTGCGGTGTTGCCCGAGGAGTTGTCCACGATGGTGTCGCCGGGTTTCAGGCGGCCTGTTTTCTCAGCCTGTGTGAGCATGTGTTTGGCGATCCGGTCCTTGACACTGCCGATAGGATTTAAATACTCGAGCTTCGCAAAGATCTCGGCTTGCAGACCCTGTGTAATCCTGTGAAGTTTGAGCAGGGGCGTGTTGCCGATCATATCCAGAATGTTGTGATACGGTTGTTTTTGCACGTTTAGCTGTCCTTATATTTAACTCTCGAGTTTACTGTATTTGAAATGAAAACACAAAAACTCTCCCGAGAGAATAAGCATCTCCCCCAACGAAATTATTGGTCTTTTGTTTAAGCCAGTGAGCTGGCGTCTTTTGTCTGCTGAAAGCTGCTCAATTTGTTATAATAAATTAGGAGGCAACCATGACGGATAACGTATACGAAGATTTTAGAAAGTTGAGTCCAAAAGTTACAGGCGGACTCATTAGAATGAGAGAAGATACCTTCAAAGATGCTGCTGTTCCAGCCAAATATAAAATTCTTGCTGCCCTGGTTGCTGTTTTGGTAACGAAGTGCGAGCCGTGTTCAAGGGCTTATACGAAAATGGCCTTTCAAGCTGGAGCAACTCTGGACGAACTGGTAGAGTTCCTAAATGTCGCAATTACAGAAGGAGGATGTCCTGGGGAGACATGGGCATTGAAGGCCTTTCAGACCTACACAGAATTACAGCAAGGTAAAGAAGTGAAAGAAGAAATATGCTGCAAGTCATAAAGTCCTACTCCAATTTGTAGCTACCATAACTTCTGTCTGTCGTTACAATCAAATTGTTTATCAAAAGGAGCTTAATTCATGAAACTTGGCATGATTGTTACTCAGACCGATCCAGAAACGGTCTTTAATGCACTGCGGCTGGCTCTTTACAGTTTAGAGCAAGGCGATGAAGTGCGCATATTTCTATCAGGTAGGGGAGTGGAGATAGACAGTATTGTAGACGCAAAATTCGATGTAAAAAGCCAGGCTCAGAAAGTTCTTGACGCTGGTGGTCAGTTCTTTGCCTGTGGTGCTTGTCTGGAACTGCGGAACTCCGAAGGATCGGAAATCTGTCCATTGTCAACCCTCAAGGATCATTATGAGATCGTGAAGAACTCGGATAGACTTGTGAGTGTTTAGATTCCCCGGTATCAGATTACATCCTGCGGATTTTTTGATATCCTTTAGGGACGGCTATGAAGAAAAAGCGTGTGTTAGTGGCAATGAGCGGTGGTGTGGATTCCTCGCTGGCTGCTGCCCTGCTTCTGGAACAGGGCTACGAAGTGATCGGGATCACGATGGATCTGTTTTCTCTTCCGCCGGAAGCCTGCCTCGATCCGCTGCTGAAAAGCTGCTGTGGCATCGAAGCTGCCAACCATGCCGTAAAGGTGGCTCAAACCCTGGGCATTGATCATTTTGTGCTCGATTTTAAGCAGGAGTTTCAAGAAAAGGTCATTGCTGACTTCTGTTATGAGTATTCCCAAGGGAGGACGCCCAATCCCTGCATCCGCTGCAACACCGTCATCAAGTTCGATCTCCTGCTCGCCCGGGCTCGGAACCTCGGCTGCGAAAAACTGGCCACCGGTCACTACGCCCGCATCGAGAAAACAGACGACGGCCCAACACTCCTCCGGGGGAC
>JAUWSR010000136.1 GCA_030609975.1 Acidobacteriota bacterium
CCTGTATTTACAGTGCTAAAAAAATATGGGGTGGGGCTGGTGCTATCCCAATGGACCTGGCTGCCCTCCTTACGAACTCAGTTTCAAAAGTCAGGGATTATGGTGTCTGGAGAGGGTTCTCTGGCGATTCGTTTGGTCACGCCACGTGGAAAAACCTATGACGAGACCTATGCCGCCGCCCATCCCTTCGATGTTATGGTAGAGGGTATGCTGCACCCGAGTGTGGTAGAGGAAACCGTGGAGATCATTCGGGGTGTGGTGCAGCGTGGCAGCCGGCTCTACCTGTTCATCAACAACCGGGCCGGGGGAAACGCACCCCATATCGCCCAAAATATCGCTCAGCGTTTTACGAATCGTTCCCATTCGAACAGTTCCGGCTTCCACTCATAGTCCCGGAGCGCCTGTGCCGTCTGGGGGGATGTTCTCTCTAAGAAACTGCCGATCGATTCGATCTGCTCGCTATCAAGTTTGATCATGGAGACCACTTTGATGCTCACCGTGGTCTCGTCATAACGACTTTGCTGCTCAGGGGGAAAGAGAAAGTCGCTCATCCGGCCGTTGGGATTTAGAATAACGAGGGGTTCAATTCCCAGGCCGAGGAAGGCCTCGCGCCAGAGATTCTCCGAATATCCGTAATGTGTACAGTTGAAGCTCACGAGGATTTCTTGTGGGAGAGGGAGCCGATCTAAAGCTTCATCCACATAAGCCTGGATCAGCATCTCGGTCTCGTCGCTGTCATATCCGCGTTCGATATACGCTACCAGGTCTGGACAGGCCTGAGTTAGGATCCTTTCCCTTAGAAAGCCCTTTTCCACGAGCTGACGTTTGTGCACAGCTTCCTCGACCGTGGTCTGAGTGGCGAAGAGGATCACAATGGACTCCGGATACGCTTTGAGGTTCTGGGCGATCAGATCTACCCCGGCTGATACGATTCCGACAACCGGGATCTGGGTATGATGGGAAAATTCTGAATCCGGATAAAGCACTGAAAGGGTGTTGCAGCCGATCAGGACGAGGTCTGGTTCATAATCTTTCTCCAGACCGGAGAGGGCACTGTCTAGGACTTTCAGTTTTTCTTCTCGGGTTTTGAGGCTGTTGTAGCCTCCTTTAGTGGAAAAAAGAGCATTGTAGAAAAGGATGTGGACATTCTGAAAAATCTTGCTGGTTTTTATCCGTTCCAGTACGTCGGCTGTGATGGCCAATCCTCCTAGGCCGGAGTCAATGACGGCTATGGTGATGTCGCTCCGATCGAACAGATCACTTGTTTGGTTTTGGCGAGCGAATGTCTGACGTTCCGTGCAGGCTGCAGTCACAAGCACAAAAATGAAGATAAAAACCAGTGATGGGATGAGATGCTTCAATTTCACTTTTTTGACGTCCGCTTCCTGTAAATTTTCTGAGTAAGCGACTATATCACCCCTGTTGAAGGTTGTCAACAGACGGCCGGCAGTCGGCATGTAACCTTTTCTGTAGCCTCGTCGTTCTTAAAAGAGGACGAACGAGGGTATAAACAAAGGGCAGGTTCATGAAAAAATCAATGATTGTTTTAATTGCGGGTGTCTTGTTTTACGGCTGGGGCATTATCCTTTCAGGGGAGCAGGAAAACAGGCTGATACCCGAAGACATCCTGGAATTCTACCGGAACTACAACTATGTATGTGCTTTCACCACTCCGTCAGAACGGATGCGAATGGCGGCATGTCTGGATGATGGTGTCCTTCCTGCGGAGATGGATAGCCGGCGATATCACGAGATATTTTCACGCATGAAGCGGGTGATCGCTCAAGTCCTTATCATAGACCCGGAAATGGTCCTCCCGCATGGTGTTGGGAAAAACCTGCAAAAAGTGGTTTTTCGCCAAGAACTGTTTGAGGTGCGGGCTTTTCGCAGGAACAATGGCGAAGCCGGAATCGATGTTTTTGCCTATGCCTTGGAACCGGAAATGGCGCTGCGCTATATCTCAGAATTTGAGGACAATCAAGGCGATTCCAGCAAGATCACAACCGAAGCCGAGATCTTACAAGAGGCACGTTCTCGGATCGTGCAGAGAAGAGAAACGCACAACTGGAATTATAGAAACGGCCGCTGGATGAAAAGTTTTAGCAGTTACGTATTTTTAAAAAAATAGACCTCTGAGATAGGTTCTTTTTGCCTTCGGATTCATCCCAATTTTTTGACTAGGATCAGATATGTGGCCAAGAAAACCGTCATGAAGGCCGAACGGGCATGGTTCCTCGTCCGTAAGGGAGAGGAGAGTGAGGCCGTATTTGCAATTTGAAGGGGCTTTGTATATATATGTGTGGACATTTTTGGAGAGAGAATGAATTCCCTTTTGATTCACAGCGCCCGTTTAGCTCCCACTTCTCTAGACCTCTCTATTATTGAGGAAGCGCTGACCACCAAATTGGATTGGGATGTCCTCTTAAAACGAGCCGGAGAGGAAGGAGTGGCCCCCCTTCTGTACCAGAACCTCAAGGTCTATTCCGAACGCGTGCCAGACTCGCAATGGGAACGTCTAAAAAGGATCTATGTGCGGAATACGGCACGCAATCTCTATATTTATAAAAAGATCCTCCCCCTGTTGGAAACCTTGTCAAAACAAGATGTGCGCGTGGCGATCACTCGCGGTGCACGTCTCTCGGAGACGGTTTATCGGGATTGGGGCCTCCGCTATTATGTGGATGTCGATTTTATGGCGCATCCCGCTGATACAGCTCAACTTGTGGATATCCTAAAAACCCTGGGTTATTGGCAGGACTCTCATACCAGCCGGTTTCCCAAGCAGAAACAGTCTCAGCTGCACTGGACCATCGAGTCCGGATTTCAGAAGGATGGTGTGTTCCTGGATTTCCATTTCAACTATCCCGGTGTCGAGATCCCCTTGGACGCTTTTCCGGAGATCTGGGAATCAAGCCTGTCCATGCAGATCTTTGACACCGAAGTACGGATATTCTCTCCGGAATACGAACTGTGCATCCTATGCCTGCATGCACAGAAACACTGTTATCAGCGTATAATCTGGCTGACGGATATCGCTGAGCTAGCCCAGGATGAAGAGCTGGATTGGGATAAGGTGTTTGCTATCTGCCAAGATCAGGACATCTCGGCTCCGGTTTATTATGCTCTGTTCCTGGTGAATCAATTCTGGCCGGAAAGTATCGCTCCGCCTGTCCTGGAACAGTTGAATCCGGGCAGGACTGCCCGCAGGATCCTGCATGCGGCCTGGCCGGACAAAAAAGTTATCTCTCGTGAACTGAAGGAGGAGATACCGGGCCATGCAGCGGTGTTATTCCTCTTTTTTTCTGGTAAACGGTTGGGATTGAAACTTAAAACTCTGTTTGCCACCACGTTCCCTCCGCAGGCTTATGTGTCATATTTCTACCAAATCCCAGTGAATTCGATTAAAATGGTATCTCACTACGCCTGGCGGGTATGGCGGCCTTTTTCTTTGTTGGCCCGGATGTTACGAAAGAATAATGGATAAAAACAAAGCGGTAATTACAGAAGGGTTGGTAAAACACTACCCTGTTATCAAAGGTTATCGTGAACTTTTGCTGCATCCGGTTAGCAAAAAACAGACCACGGCCTTGGCTGGGGTCGATCTTGAAGTCAATAAAGGTGAATGCTTCTGCCTGCTGGGGCCTAATGGGGCGGGCAAGACCACGCTGATCAAAGTTTTTTCCACCTTGGTACTGCCCAATGAGGGGAAGGCCTTTGTTAACGGCCTCGACGTTGAAAAGGATTCAAAAAAGATCAGAGGGTCGATCGGATTCGCTATAAGTGAAGAACGAAGCTTTTATTGGCGGCTTACCGGCCGGCAAAATCTCGAATTTTACGCTGCTCTCAACAACATCCCCCGCTCGCAAAGGAAAACCAAAGTGGACGAAGTCCTGGCCTTGACCCAACTCGAGGAGGCTGTCAATCTGCGTTATAATACCTACTCGACCGGCATGCGCCAGATGTTGGCATTTGCACGGGCGTTGCTCATAGATTCTCAGATCATTTTTGTGGATGAACCCACACGCAGCCTGGACCCTCAGGCGGCCCTGCGCGTTCGTAGGTTTTTAAAGGAGGAATTGGTATCCAAACAAGGGCGGACGGTGTTTTGGGCAACCCATAATCTAGACGAAGCCCAGCAGTATGGCGATAGGATCGCCATTATCGCCAAGGGAAAAATAAGAGTCATCGGGACCGTTGACCGGCTGACAGACGGAGGCGAGATCTCCCTGCAAGAGGTCTATGCTGCAGCTATGAAGAAGGGCTCTGTGTAGTTTAGAAAAAGCGACATGTTTTTATACAAACTTTACTCGTTTTTAAAACGCGATGTGCTGAATGCCGCCTCCTACAAATTTGCCTTTGTCTCTTCATTTGTGGGGATCTTCCTCACTTCGGCCACTTTTTACTTCATTGCCAAGCTGCTTTCGGGAAGTCAATCTGAAGCATTGTCTCCCTATGGAGGCGATTACTTTTCCTTTGTCATTGTGGGGGTTGCTTTTTCCGGACTGCTGGGGATCCTTCAGGAGGGGCTGCCCGGTATTATCCGGAGTGCCCAGATGACCGGGATTTTAGAGTCTCTGTTGGTAACTCAAACCAATATTCCGACTATTCTAGTGGGATCGTCACTCTATACTCTGGCTTTCTCTTCAGTACGCACTTTTTTCCATCTGTTGCTGGCCGTCGCCGTGTTTGGGATGCAGCTGGGAGATATCAACTGGCTGGGGAGCCTGCTTGTCTTCCTCTTGACTGCCTTGTGCTTCCTGAGCATCGGCATCCTTTCCGCCAGCTTCATCATGGTGTACAAGGTGGGCAATCCTTTCGGCTGGCTCTTCGGGAGTGTTTCCGGACTCCTGGGGGGGGTATTTTTCCCTATTGCTGTGCTTCCTCCCTGGATCAAATGGTTATCATATGCCTTGCCGATCACCTATTCTCTAGAGGGAATGCGGCAGAGCCTACTGACCTCTGCCACCCTGGCAGAGATCATGCCCAATATCGCAGCTTTAGCGGGCTTCGGCATCCTGCTTTTCCCCATCAGTCTGGTGATCTTTCGCTGGGCTGTCGTTAAAGCCAAGCGTGACGGCTCTCTCACACACTATTGATCCTCGCCTTGACAGCCTAAAGAGCTATCTTTATAGTAGGGAGTCTTTCTTGAGGAAAAGGAAAATAGGATAATTTCATGACAGAGTTTGTTAAGAGAAAAAAACTGGAAAAATTGCCCCGACTTCCGCTTGAGGGGAACCTTGATCTGACATATCGCTGCAATAACAACTGCCGTCATTGCTGGCTGTGGGTTCCTCCCAATGCACCAGAAAAAGACCAGGAACTATCGAGCGACGAGATCAAACATATAGTGGAACAGGCTCGCAGCCTCGGATGCCGCAAATGGACCCTTTCCGGAGGCGAGCCCATGCTGAGGCAGGATTTTAGTGAGATCTTCGATTTTATCACGTCGCACAGCAACGATTACTCAATCAACACCAACGGAACTTTTATCACGCCCCAGATCGCGCAGCTCATGAAACGCAAAGGATTCAAAATGGTGGCGATATATGGAGCCACGGCTGAGGTCCATGATCGGGTCACGCGCAATCCCGGTTCTTTTGAGGCGGCGATGCGGGGCTTTGCGTATTTGAAAGAAGCCGGAGTTGGCTTTACGGTCCAGATCATTCCTATGCAGGAAAATTATCACCAACTCCAAGCTATGGAGGACCTGGCGAAATCCCTCAGTTCCAACTATCGCATCGGTGCAGCTTGGTTTTACCTGTCGGCTTGCGGGGACACCCGCAAAAACCAAGAAATAAGGGAACAGCGGCTTCCTCCGAAAACAGCGGTTGAGCTGGACACACCTGACCTCTCCTACGAAGAATCGCTAAATAATTCGGAGGGGGGTCACTTCTCCCATGTCGAGGGCGATGACCGTCTTTTTGCTTCCTGTATCGACGGCAGAAGAGATTTTCATATCGATCCCTATGGCACCATGTCCTTTTGCTGTTTTGTGAAAGACCCGCAGCTTCGATTTGACTTGAGAAAAGGAAGCTTTCAAGAAGCATGGGATGAATTCATCCCCTCAATTTCAGAGAAAGTTAGGGGAGGAGAAGAATACTCGGAGAATTGCGGCTCGTGTGACAAGCGGAAAGAATGCCGCTGGTGCCCTGTTTATGGCTATTTAGAACATCGACGCTTTTCGGCCAAGGTGGAATACCTTTGTGATATGGCCGAAGAAAATCAGAAATATAGGAAAGAATGGATGAATAACCATCGAAGATATTACGGAATAGCGGATATGACCATTAAGGTGGAATCCGACCTTCCTTTCACCGAGACCACCCTTGATCCCAAATTTGAGCCCTTTAGATTGAAGGAATCCGGCGAAGACGTGATCTCCATCCGGCACCACTTCTCCCTGCCGAAATTGGAAAAACAAGATCTGGGGAAAGAGGTTTACAGACGAGCTCCCTGGGCGATCTATCGGAAAGGACAATCCTGGATCTACTTGGGGATATCTCCCACTGAAGGGGATAATTCACTGCATCGTGTGGCTGTATTTGATGATAACCACACGCATGTTCGGATCTATAGCCCCGATGATAAAATCTATCAAAAAGGAAATCTGGGTTCTCTCACCATGTTTCCTACCGACCAGATCCTGTTAGCTAGAGTTTTGGCGGATAGAGAGGGTTGTTTCCTCCATTCCAGTGGAATACTGATGGATGGGAAGGGCCTCCTGTTTGTGGGGCACTCCGATGCTGGAAAATCTACTACGGTCAAAATGCTGAAGGGGCTGGCTGAAATCCTGTGTGACGATCGTATCATCGTAAGAAAAAAACCTGAAGGATTCAAGATCTATGGAACCTGGAGCCATGGCGAGGTGCCCGATGTGTCTGCCGCATCTGCGCCTTTGCAGGCGATCCTCTTTTTAAAGCAGTCCCAGGATAACCGCATCGTACCGGTTGAGGATAAAAAGGAATCACTGCAGAATCTTCTGGCCTGTTTGATCAAGCCTTATGTGAGTTCGGATTGGTGGGAAAAAACCCTGTCTTTTATTGAAGCGTTGGTACAAGGTGTCCCATGTTACAATATGTACTTTGATAAGACTGGAAAGATCATCAAGTCCCTTCGCTCTTTATAAAACCTATGAACGAAAACCAATACGCCGTCAAGAAATCGAGCTATGAATCTCCTCTCTGGAAAGAAGGGAGTGCGCCTTTGGGGCGTATGGACATGGAGCTCACCGAGCGCTGTAATAACAACTGTATCCACTGCTGTATCAATCTTCCCGCCGATGACAAGGAGGCCCAGTCCAAAGAGCTTACCACGGCCGAGTGGAGATCCTTGCTCGAACAGGTGGCGTCTCTTGGATGTTTGTCGGTCCGTTTTACGGGGGGCGAACCGCTGTTGAGAGAGGATTTCGAAGAGTTATATTTGGTGGCTCGACGTTTAGGACTTAAAGTCGTGCTTTTTACCAATGCTACTCTTATCACTCCCCGGCTAGCTTCTCTTTTTTCCCGAATTCCTCCTCTTGAGATGATCGAAATATCCGTGTACGGCATGTTTAAGAAATCCTATGAGGCCGTCAGCCGTGCCCCGGGCTCAGTTGAGGACGCATGGCGGGGCATAAATTTGCTGCTGGAGAACAACGTACCTTTTGTCGTAAAAGGAACCCTGCTTTTGCCCACTATCGATGAGGTCGACGAATTCGAAGCTTGGGCTGCAACTTTACCTGGGATGGACCGGCCGCCTCGGTACTCCATGTTTTTGGACCTTCGCTGTCGCAGAGATTCCGAGGAAAGGAATCGTCTCATTAAAAAGATCAGAATCTCTCCTGAGAGGGGATTGAAATTTTTAACACGTGACCGGGAGACGTATGATAAGAATATGCAGGAGTTTTGTACAAAATTCATGTATCCTACCGGTGATAAGCTTTTGGCTTGTGGTGCAGGTCATGGAGGTGGATGTATTGATGCCTACGGTCGGCTGCAGCTCTGTATGATGTTGAGGCATCCTGATACGGTATATGATTTAAAAAAGGGATCTCTCAAAGATGCTCTGGAAAACTTTTTCCCCAAGATAATGTCAAAGCGTGCATCTGCGCCTCAATATCTTGAGCGGTGTGCGTTGTGCTTTCTCAAGGGTTTGTGCGAACAGTGTCCGGCCAAATCCTGGATGGACAGCGGTGACCTGGAATCGCCGGTGGAATATCTCTGCGAAGTGGCACATTTTCAAGCTGTGGATCTCGGCCTGCTTTCCCCAGGCGAAAAAGCTTGGGAGGTCAAAGATTGGAAAGCCAGGGTGACTAAAATTTTCGGAAAACATGGAGGAAACGATGGAAAAAAAGATTGATATCGAGGCCGCTTATAAAGCTTCGGATGAGGTGGTGGCCCGTGAGATCGAGGGAGAATTGATCATAGTTCCCCTGACTTCCGGCATTGGTGATATGGAGGACGAGTTATTCACTCTGAACGAAACCGGCCGGGCCATCTGGAGCAAACTCGACGGCAATAAAAGCCTGAAAGCAGTGGTTGCCGAATTGCAGGAAGATTATGACGCTCCTGTCGAAGAAATAGAGAAAGATGTAACCGGACTCGCCCAGGAACTCCTGAATCGGAGGATTCTGGTTGAAGCAGCGAAAACCTAAGACGTCCTTTGCAGTGGAGCAGGGAGGGGAGATGTCCCTGTCCAGCGCTGCACTTGTTGAATTGATGACGGCAGTGTTGGATAAGGGCCGGTCTTTTCGTTTTCTGGCCAAGGGCTTCAGCATGAGCCCTTTTATAAAAGATGGGGACGTTGTCACAGTTTCACCTTTCCTGGGGAGAAAAGTTCGTTTGGGGGAGGTCGTCGCCTTTATCAGTCCCCAAACGCATGCTTTGGCCGTTCACAGAATCATCAGAAAACAGCAAACGCGCTTTCTTCTTCAAGGAGACAATGTTCCTGAGGCAGATGGCACCGTCTCTGCTGAAAAAATCCTGGGTTTTGTGGAGAGGGTGGAGAGGCAAGGAAGGGATGTCAACCTGGGTCTTGGTCCGGAGCGCCGCGTCATCGCTTTTTTAAATAGGAAGGGTTGGTTGTTCCAAGTGCGGTATGTGCTTTGGAGATTGCTGCGCCCTTTAAGAGACGGCCTGCGCCGTATAGCGAATCATGATTTGTCAGATAAGGAGAGATAGGGTGAAAAAGAGCACAATCAAATCCGTAGTCACTTCGATCGAGATCCAGGATTTTGCGCTCTGGGAGAAGATGAAAAATAAAAGGGATCTCTTCTCGTTCGACCTGGAGATCACGGCACGCTGCAACAATGACTGCCGGCACTGCTACATCAATCTTCCTGCCGGAGACAAGGAGGCACAGGAACAGGAACTCACATTAGAAGAGATCGATCGTATTGCCGATGAGGCCGTAGAGATGGGTGCGTTCTGGTGCCTGATAACAGGAGGAGAGCCGCTTCTCAGGAAGGATTTTA
>JAUWSR010000090.1 GCA_030609975.1 Acidobacteriota bacterium
CTGACGGAACTCCCCGAAGGAGTGAGACTTGTGGCTGCTGCCAAGACACGGTCCACTGAGGAGATCCGTCAGGCCATACAGGCCGGGATCGAGATCATCGGGGAAAACTATGTCCAGGAGGCGGAAGAGGCCTTTGCAGGCATAGGACATGGGACAAAGTGGCATTTTATCGGCCATCTGCAGCGTAATAAAGTGAAAAAGGCGGTGGAGATCTTCGATGCGATCGAGACCCTGGATTCCCTGGCCCTCGCTCGGGAGATTGATAAACGCTGCGCCCGTCTGGGGAAAAGCATGCCGGTTTTGATCGAGATCAACAGCGGTCGTGAGTCCCAGAAATTCGGTGTTGTGCCTGAGGACGCCAAAGCTCTCATCCGGGAGGTTTCAACCCTTGAACATGTCAGTATCCGAGGGTTGATGACCATGGGGCCCATATTCGGAGATCCTGAGGATGCCCGTCCTTATTTTGTAGAGACGCGGAGGATTTTTGAGTCGATCAAAGGACTGGATCTTCCCAGGGTGAACATGGCCGATCTATCTATGGGGATGACCAATTCCTATCGTGTCGCCATCCAGGAAGGGGCCAATCTGGTGAGGATCGGCACCAAGATTTTTGGGCCTCGTTAGGATATGTTATAATGCCCGGATGTGCGCTGTGATCGCCTGCATGATCGAATTGAGGTCGTATCCATGAGTATTGAGATAAACAAGCTCGAGGAGCTTTTCCGGCAGCACGGATATTCGGATTATAAGTGGATCGATCCAAAAAATATTGTGGTATCGCAGTGGGTGAGGATGAAGTGTCAGTTCGGCTGTGACGAATACGGGCAGACTGCAACCTGCCCACCCAATGTCCCATCGATTCCGGAGTGTGAAGTTTTTTTCCGTGATTACTTTCTAGCCTCAGTTTTCCATTTCAGCATGCAGGTGGAAAAACCTGAGGACCGGCACGACTGGACGAAAGAGCTCAATCTAAAGTTGCTGGAATTGGAGCGGGAGGTATTTATCTCCGGCTACCGGAAAGCTTTCCTGCTGTTTCTGGACAGCTGCGGCTTGTGCGCTGACTGCACAGGTGTTAAGGAAACATGCAAGCAGCCCTTTCTCGCCCGCCCTTCTCCAGAGGGCATGGGTGTGGATGTCTTCGCCACTGTACGCCCGCTCGGTTTTCCGATCGAAGTCCTGGCCGATTATACAAAAACCATGAACCGTTATGCCTTTTTAATGATAGATTAGTAGGAGATACAGAAAGATGGCCGAAATTAAAATGTTGACTGCAGAAAGTTTTTCTTTGAAGAACGAACGTAAAGGTGGCGCCGCTAATTTAGTGCTGGCATCGCTGCTGTTGGAAGCCACGCGTATGCTTGATGACGGAATGGAATCCTCTCACATCGAAGCCATTGCTAAAAAAACATTTGGGAGTGATAGAGGTTTTCTGGCTCATCTGGACGAGGTGGGTATTCTCGAGGTCAATGGATTTCTGGAGATAATGGCGGATTCATCCGATGCTGAAGATATCATCTTCCTGAAATATTTCAATTTCTTCACGCCCAGCAAAAGCTTGGTGAGTAAAAAGCACGACTGCGAACAGGCCCTGGATAAATCGACAGTTAAATGGATAAGGCCCGGCTTTGAGGAGCAGGAGCCGGAGGACTTCATGCTGGCTGATCTTCTCAAGAAGCGATTTATGGCGGTGTCTTTCATCATCGCAGTGGAACTGGTCGAAGCAGAGTTGCTCGATCTCGAAGATGTCGATAAGCTCTACAAGACTGTCTTTGGATGGAAGGAAGGCCCCTTTGCCATGATGAACCGGATCGGGATTCAGGAGGCCATGAGGTTAGTGACGGAGAAGATGGAGATGTCCCACCGCCAGGAGATCAATTTTCCCATCCCCAAACTGCTTATTGAACAGGCCCAGAAAAACGCGCCCTGGCCCCTTAATAGCAAAATCCAGTAGGGTCCATTATCCATAATGGACCATCCTTGTGAAAAGATGACAATTCGTGAGAAGCTGGAGGACATTGAGCGTCAGACGCTTTCGGACAAGGCAGGCTTGAGTGCGAATTCACGGGGCCGGGAGAGGGAGGAGACGCTTCATCCTCTCCGTACTGCTTTTCAGCGCGACCGAGACCGTATTGTCCACTGCAAATCCTTCCGCCGCTTAAAGCATAAAACCCAGGTTTTTCTGGCGCCCTTCGGGGATCATTACCGCACGCGTCTGACGCATACCCTGGAGGTGGCGCAGATCGCACGCACGGTCTCCAAAGCCTTGAGGTTGAACGAGGACCTCACCGAGGCCATAGCGCTGGGGCATGATCTGGGACACACCCCCTTTGGGCATGCGGGCGAAAAGGTGCTTTCCAAACTCTCAAAGCAGGGTTTCTCCCATTACCACCAGAGCCTGCGGGTTGTGGAAAAATTGGAGTATGATGGGAAAGGGCTGAACCTGACCTATGAGGTCCGCGAGGGGATCTTCAAGCATTCCAAGGGGCGGGGAAAGATCCTGGATGCCGAAGGGGAGGAGATGCCTTCGACTCTGGAGGGGCAGGTGGTCCGGATCTCGGATGTGATCGCCTATGTCAACCATGATATCGATGATGCCATTCGGGCCGAGGTTATATCCCGCAGTGATATCCCGGATAAACTGATCAAAATTCTAGGGAAGTGGCATTCCTCGCGGATCGATAGGATGGTTACGGATGTGGTTCGGGAAAGTCTGGCTGCCGGCCTGGAAAAAATCTCTATGAGCGAGGAGATCTATTCCGCGGTGATCGAGCTCAGGGAATTTCTGTATGAGCGTGTGTACTTTACGGAAGAAGCCCAGGCTATGAGTCAGAGAGTGGAAAAGATCGTGACGGATCTGTATCAGTATGTTCTGGAAAATCCTGATGAGTACGTCAAGCCCTTTCCGGTTGAGGACAGTCTCGATCTGCGTGCCTGTGATTTTGTTGCCAGCATGACCGATCTTTATGCTCTGCGTCTCTATGAAAAACTGTTTTTTACGCCCACTTGGCCCCTCTTTTAACCTGATTTACCCCAATGTCGCTATAACCTATAACCATTTAACTGTCATTGCGAGGAGCGTAGCGACGAAGCAACCTCATTGTGCGTTGCTATAATTGTCATTGCGAGCGAAGTGAAGCAACTTCGATTCGTGAAATTAATCAGGTAAGCCCTATTTCTTCAGAAGGATATCTTCGAAGAATTTGAGGGCTTCTTCATCGCCCGTTTGTCCTAACCAGAAAATGGCATTTTTGCGGACAGCCGGACTTTGATTGGTTTTAGCAATCTTGATGAGCATGGGTACGGACTGATCTTTAGGGAGTTGACTCAGAGCAAATACGGCCGATTTCTTGAGATCATCGTCTTCGTCAGAGCCTTCTACTACTTCAGCCAGTGCTTTGGTGGCTTCCTTCGAGGCCTTCTGCCCCAGCCAGAATATAGCCTGTTTGCGCACTTCGCGGCTGTCTTCATTCCGGGCGATCCGGATCATTTCGTGGAGAGCGGCTTCATCATCAGTAAGTGTATAGGCGAACACCACGTGTTTTTTCAGCTCAGTGCTGTCGACTTTTTGGTAGATCTTTTTTAGGCTCTGCAGACTTTCCTTATCCTGCATATTTCCCAGCCAGAAGATGGCGTTTTTGCGGACTTTACGGGGATATGATCCGAGGGCCGTGTTTTGTAAAAAACCTCCTACTTCCGGGATTTCATGTACGCTGAGGATGAACAACAGCTCATTCTGGACATCCTCGCCTCCGGATTCAAAAGATTGTTTCAGCAGTTTGAAGCTCTCTTTGGTGTCTGCCTCACCCAGCCAGTAGAGAGGCTCTTCGACAAAGTCATAGGTATCGTCCAGATCAAAGACACTGGTATCCAAGATCCTGCTCTTGCCATTGGTGATCTTATGCAGGACCAGCAGTCCGGCCGGAGAGCTGCCTCCATGTTCCGAGTGCATGGAATAGCCGTGGTTGTCGCTGTTTTTATAGCGGCGGCGGATCTTGATCTCATCCGACTTCTTTCTGACAGTAAAGGCGGCTGCGACTTCTGCACCTTCTCTGCCGCCCATGTGGATAGTATGCCGGCAGGTGAAGACATAGCCGGTAAAGTAGGTGCCGGCCTTTTGTGATCTTCCGAATTCTTTTTCTGCGGCTTTTATTCTTTGCTGGAGAGTGCGGCCGGATTGGTCGAGATAGTGGACTTTTCCTTTGAGAAAGTCGACCTCTCCATGGGTTGGCACCATGCCGGACGCCAGCAGCAACAGACTTATGACAGTGATCGTGCTTATCTTTTTGGACATGTGATTCCTCGCTTACAGGTCTTTCTCGATGATTTCTTTCAAGTAATTGATGGCAGCCTCGTTTTTAGATTGGCCCAGCCAAAAGACGATCTGTTTTTTCATCTTGGGATCGTTTTCCATGCGGGCGATGCTGATCAACGTGGGGATAGCCTCTTTGTTCTTGTTTTGCGCCATAGCATAGATCAGTTTGTTTTTGACTCTTTTGTCCTGGGTCCTGGAGTACATCTCTGCCAACATGGGGAGAACATCGGGGCTTTTGTCCTGTCCCAACCAAAAGACCGCCTGCTCCTGAGCCTTGAGATCTTTGTCTTTTCTGGCGATGTCGATAAGTTTGTCGCGGGCTTTCTTGTCCTTATTCTGTGAGAATCCGAAGATCAGTGTTTCTTTGATCTTGATGTCGGTTTCTTTGTCGTAGAGCTCGAACAAAAGGTCCAAGGTCCTGCTGTCTTTTTTCTGAGCGAGATAAAAGATGGCGTTGGCCCGGGCTTTAGGATCCCGGTCGCTTCGGGCTATCCCCACCAGCCTGTCGTGGGCCCGTTCACTTCTGTGTTGAGTGAGGGAAAAGACGATCTTTTGTTTGAGTTTGCTGTCCTCGGTTTGGGCGTAAATATCCAGCAGCAGGTCCAGGCTTTCCTCATCTTTTCTCTGTCCCAACCAGAATATGGCCATTTCCCGGACACCGTTGTTCTTATCGTTTTTGGCGGCCTCAGCCATGATGGGGAGCACTTGGGGATCTATGGACTGGCTGAGTACAAAGAGGGCGTTTTTTCGGAGTTTGGAATTTTCTCCCTCCTGGATGATCTTGACCAAAATGGGGAAAGCCTTTTCGCTGTCTATATTCATGAGGGCGTTGAGTGCAACAAGTTTGAGCTCGAGTTCCGGGTCCTCTTCGCTCCCTTCGAGGCTGCCTAACAGCATGGATTCTTCCAGCCCTTCCAGGGCGAGCAGGCCCTCCCTGCTTTCCGGTCCTTCAAGCATCCCCAGCTCTGCCAAACCGGCACCGATGGAGGCGAGCCCTATGAGGCCTTCCATACCTTCCAATTCCTGTAAGGACGCCAATTTTTCTGCAGCGACCAGGTCCTCTAGTTCTTCCAGGTCGTGCAGGCTGCCGTTGATGTATATGCGGTAATCGGATACGCCTCGGTTAACCAGGTCTTCTGCGATCTTGACACGAAGTACGCGGGCTTCATCGATCCAGCGGCTGAATTCATGGTTAGAGATCAGCGCGTTGAGTCGGGTGATGGACTCTTCCTTTTTCGCCATCTGTTCTTCGAGATCATCCAGGCTCTCGCTCTGCTTGTTCAGGCTGTAGCTTATCCAGTAGAGCGATTCAGCCAAGTAGTGACTGTCTCGGTACTGGTCTGAAAGATATCGGAATTGGTCGATGGCTTCTTCCCAGCTTTTTTGGTAAACCGCTTTTTTCCCCTTTTCATAGATCTCTCTGTCTGCCTTTTTATCTTGGGCCAAGAGCAGTCCCGTCATAACCAGGGCAAAAACCAAAGCAAGTGAAAGGATTCGTTTCTTATTCATTTTTGGTCTCCTTAAAGTTGTTGTAAGACATCTATTTTAAATAGGATCTTTCGATGTTGGATGAGCTCACGAATCATGCGCGATGCATTCGGATCTCCGTTTTCCAGGTTTTTGATCTCACGCAGAACAAGATCGATATCTTCCAGAAGTCCGGCGGATTCGGGATTGTCTTGGGCCACCATCCTCAAGAGCAGGTAGTTCTGGATCAGCAGATTGCGGATGATGCTGCGATCGATCACGATATTGTTGTCTTCTTCGTTTTCGGTAACGGCAAAATTAGCGTAATCGATGAGCAGAGGTTTGAGGTTCTCGAAATGCTGAACAAGCGTGGCTTGAACGAAACCTCCGGTCCCAGTTTCAGGAATGACACTTTCCTCTTGAGCAGCGATTTGGGGCTGAGACGAAGGCCAGAATCGTCCCAGGTAGATCCCGAGAGCAAAGACCAGGATGACGGCGGCAGCTACCGGGGCCCAGCGCGGGAACAGCCCCGTGCGTTTTTGAGATTTGGGCTGTTCGCGGATCTCGGAATGGATGGTCTCCCAGCATTTTTCCCAATCGGCATACGGCTGCGTCTGAGTGTCCGCCTCCTCCATGAGATGAAAGACCTCGCGGGTGTAGGCCATGTCCTGGGCACACTCTGAACAGGTTTCCAGGTGATTTTCCAGCTCCCGGCTTTTCTGGTCGCTCAGTTCTCCATAAAGGTAGAGAACGATATTTTCCCTTTGATGTTTACATCTCATAGCTTTTCTCCGGAATGAGATTTTTAAAATGCGTCTTGACGGCGGAGACAGCCCTAAAAAGCTGTTTCTTGACGCTACCCTGCGAACAGCTCATGTATTCAGAGATCTCTCTGGTGCTCAGATGCTGATAGTGACGCAGGATAAAGATCATCCGCTGCCTGCTGGTCAGAGTGTCCAACACGGCGTCGATCTTTTCCCGGGCCTCTCGGATACGTTCGGAGTGTTCGGGATCGTGGTTTTCGTCGTTGGAAGAGAGGTTGTCGAGGTTTTCGTTGTCGAAATATTTGTCACGCATTTTCCTGTTTTTTCTCATAAGATCAATGCTGGAATTGATGCTGATCCGATAAAGCCATGCGGAAAAACTGGTGTCCTCCGTGACTTTAAACTTCTCCAGGCCCTGATAGGCTTTAATAAATGTATCTTGGAGGATGTCTTCAGCATCTTCGACATTTTTGGCATAGCGAAAAGCCACCCCAAAAATCCGTTGTCGGTTTTCGTCAAACAGCTGCCTGAAGGCTTCCATATTGCCTTGCCGGGCTGACTGTATCAAAGCGTTCTCTTCCATTTCTTTACACATGCCTTTCCGTCATATAAATAACGACTCAACCCCCCAAACCGTTGACCTTTTGCGGGTTGGCCGTGGTAATTTATTGAAATCAAACGAATTAGATTAATAAACACAATATAATAAGTGTTTAGAATTCGAATTTTCGGTTGAAATTGAGTCTCTAAGAAAATTATACCGTAGTATGGGGGTGGAAGGAACCGTTAGAGGTTCGATTTACCCTATCGAAGTGCGCCTCTAAGGAGACTAATGGGACGATATTTAGGCTAACCTATTTAAAATCAACCTGTTCTCGGGGACTGTCCCCAACTTACCAACTTATTTATTAGCGATGGAGTTGGCCATGAGGTAGGTCAGGCGGAAAATTTTCTCCATGAGTTCGGGGGAGGTTTTCTCAACGCTGTCGCTGGGTTGGTGGTAATCCTCGGTCATGGCAGCCATGAAATAGACATAAGGAATCTTGGCCATAGCAAAGGGAAAGTGGTCGCTGCCGCCTGAGGGTTCCTTCGAGGGATTTAGCTGCAAGTGGAGGCCGACATACTGGTTATTGGCCTTGAGCATTTCACCAAACTCCGGGACATTTGCGTCATACGAGCCGCGAGTGAGTTTTTTGATATCGATCTTGTCGATGAATCCCTCGGGAAGTTCTCCCATCATTCGGCCCATCCGCTGCAGTCGTTCTTTGGTGTAGGTGCGGCTGACCATGTCCAGGTTGATGTTGTTGGCGATCTTTTTGTCTGCCATTGTGGGGTTGGCGACATAATAATAGGAGCCGAGCAAGCCCTTTTCTTCTCCGGTCCAGAGCGCAAACACCACGGAGCGCTTGGGTTTCAGGGGATTCTTGGCAAAAGCCTGTGCGACCTCCATAACGGCCGCAGAGCCGGAACCATTGTCATCGGCTCCGTTAAAGATGTAGTCACCTCTTTGTCCCAAGTGGTCCAGATGAGCGCCGATAACGATCAGTTCGTTTTTGAGTTCAGGATCAGTCCCTTCGATATAGCCCAAAACATTCCTGCTGCTAACCAGCTTGGTCTTGGCCTTTGTAGCCAGCGTGAAGCTTACACCCGATAAAACCATGGAGTGAGACTTGAGGGTCGTTTCAATCTTCCCCTTGAGACTCTCGGTGTCTTGATCCACATATCCCAGGATGGCGTCGGCCATTTCGCGGGAGATGCGGATGGTAGGAATGGTATCCCATGGCATCGCTTGAGTTTTTCCTTGAATGAGGGATAAACGACGTCGTGTGCCGGGGAAGATGGGCCGTTCATCGTTTATCCTGCGGGATGAAACCACCCTCTGAGCCACATCCCCATTGGTCTGAGGTGAGTTTTCCACTTGAAGGATAGCTACGGCTCCCAACTTTTTGGCCAGGGCACTTTTTGGCGAAGTCATGCGCCTCATCATCTGTCGCTGGGGATAATATTTTGCTTTCATTTCACCTTTATTAAAAGGAGATTCAGGATCGTCTTTTCCCGGAGTCTCGGAAAGCATCATCACGATCTTGCCTTTGACATCCAAGTTTTTGTAATCGTCCAGATTCAAAGATTTTTCCTGGATCCCGTATCCCACGAAAACCACAGGAGCGGTGAAGGAGGAGGTGCCGCCTCCAAACATCCTGCCATAGGAATAGTCCTGGTTGGCGACAAAGGCACGGCTTTTTTTCTGCGCACCTTTCTGCCACTCAATGATGGCTTTGCTGTCGGTCTCAATGGTCTCTCGCAAAGGAATGGTCTGGAAGTAGCTGCGTCCAGTCTTTTGAGGTGCTGCCGGGGCCGCGAAGGGGCTGGCCATACGGGGACGGGTCATAGCTCCGGCCGGTTTGATTCCCCAAAGCTCGAACATGCTCGCCACATACTCGGCGGCGATCTCATATCCCGGAGTGGCAGTGTCTCTGCCCTGAAGCAGGTCCGAGGAGATGAATTTCAAGTAAGTGACCGCATCTTTTGCGGTGATCGATTCAAAGCCAACCTTAAGATTTTCCGGGACCGGCTGAGTTTCCTCGACGATACTGAAGTTTTTTAACGGATCTTCTTTCTTTTCCTCTGCTGCTTCTTGCGCGTTCAAGACTGGAAGCGACAAAAGAAAAAATACGGTCATGACAGTAATAAGCTTTTTCAGAGACATCCTAACCTCCTCATGTTCTAAAAAATATGAAGACACAATATACCACACACATCATAAAATCGCGAGTTCATCATGGTCGAATAGTTGTCCGACCGGTTGAATAAATTCGGTATACCTGCTGTAATCAAAATGTGTGGAAAAACGAAAATCTCATGTTCCCGTATAAGATAAGGAATAGAGAGATTTGAAGGAGAAATAATGAAGCGATTATTAACACGGAGTGTCCTGGGATTGTTCTTAGTAAGTCTTTTGGCTGTTCCCAGTTTCAGCCAGACAGCAGACGAGATCATTAATAAGATGATCGATGCGCAAGGCGGCAAGGAGGTCTATGAGCGCATCAAAGACATTACCATCATCGGAACCATCGAGCTGGTCCAACAGGGGATAGATGGATCCATCATTTTGTATAAAAAGGAACCGGATAAGCGGCGCCAGGATTTTGAGGTCATGGGTATGAATCTGATAGAAGTCTATGATGGGAAAGTGGGGTGGTGGACCAACCAACAGACCTTGGAGATCGAAGAGATGCCCGAGGACCGATTTGTCAGGAGCAAACGGAACGCCATGCCGGTGGTCGCTCCCCTCTATCCTGATAAATACGGCCTTTCCCACACATTGAAGGGGAAGGAAACCATTGAGGGCAATGAATATTTTGTCATAATCCGGAAATTCCCAGATGATTTCGAAGTGACCATATATATAGATACAAAAACCTTCCTGCCTTACAAAAGCATTTCCCAGATCGAGGCTCAGGGCATGGAAATCGAAGTGGAACAATACACTACTGATTATAAAGAGGTCGAAGGATTGCTGGTGGCCTTCAGTACCTCCCAATACCTCAATGGCCAAGAGCAAATGATCATGACCGTTTCCGAAGTGAAGATCAACACCGGCTTGGAAGACAGCCTCTTTGTGATGGAAAAATAGAGGACCAAGCTCTCCCCCCCAATATTTGCCGCCGGAATCGACTCACCCAGCCGGCTTGAAAATATCCTCTTTCTCTGTCTGATTTATCATCCCATGAATCACCCCTAAGGGTGATTGACGTTTTTTGTCAATAATGGCTTCATATAGCTGACTGCTTTTTCGGCTCATTTAAGAGAGAATTGGGATAGAACGAAAATGAATGGAAAGAAAATCTTAATCGTTGATTTTGATGAAAAGTCCGTCGACCCTCTCTCGAAATATTTGGAAGAGGAGGGCTGCCAAGTCTTGGTGGCCAAAGACGGCGAATCGGGTTTGGAAATGTGTAAATCCGAACTTCCTGACCTGGTGATCCTCGAGCCCATGCTCCCCAAGCTCCATGGATTTGAACTGTGCAGCATCATCACCAAGGATATGGATCCCAAGATTCCTGTCGTCATCCTGACCAAATTCTACAAAGAGCAGCAGTTCAAGATCGAATCCACCCGTTCCTTTGGTGCTTCCGCATTTTTGAGCAAGCCCTTTAACAAGGCAGAGCTGAAATCACATCTCTCTGACCTCATCTCCGAATCTGCCGATATAGAACAGGAGACGGTGGAAGAGGCGGAAATTCCTAATTCCCTTCCTGCGGAAACTTTGCAGAACTTAGAGGAAAATTTGGAAAAGGAAGAGGTAAAAGTGCAAAAGAACCAAGAGCATGAACTGGAAATTTTTAAAATGGACCCTCTTGAAGAACCCCAGGCAGCCAAACCGATAAACTCGGGAAGCATATCTCAGGAGATCGATGCGATGCTGCAGGATACTCTCTCTGATTTTGGCATGAACAAACTTGATACAAAGCCATCCCTAAAAGTGGAAAAGAAGGAAGTTTCAAAGCCGATTGCCGTGCCCTCTCCTGAAGATAAAATAACCTCTGCGCTCGAGGAGTTGAAAAGCGAAGTCAATATCGAAGCCAAGATCACCCCTAGGATTGAGAAATCTGCCCCTCCTGAAGTCGAGGAAAAAGAAGCTCCTTCTATGGAAGAAAGCGCAGCCAAAGTCGAAGATGAACTTATTCAACAATTCGAGGCCAATAACGCCGCGGCTAAGCCGCAACCTAAGGATATGGAACCTCTTGTGGAAGATACCGCCACCATCGAAGACGAAACGGCTGAAAAGGAAACTCCGGATCCACTGGAAAAAGAGATAGATTCAGGATCCTTCTTTACTGAATACGGTGCTCTGGAAGAAAAACCTTCTTTCTTTAAGAAGCTTTTGGATAAGGTAAAAAGAACTCCTCCCAAATTGCTCGTGCCGATTGTAGCCGCTCTTGTGGTGCTGACGATCGCGGCTGTTTTTGTGCTCCGCCCTAAAAAAACCGATAACAATCCAGTGCAGCAGGCTTCATTGGGAGTGCCGAGCATTCAAAAAACAGTCGAAGCTCCTTCCCTCAGTGAAGGTCCGGCATCCACTCCCGCCGATAATGAAGGCTTAACCTCTACGTTAGACCCGGACAATATCCAGACGGACAACACC
>JAUWSR010000142.1 GCA_030609975.1 Acidobacteriota bacterium
ACGCCCCATACTCGGCTACCAATGTTTCAGGGTGGAACACAGCAGAGATTAGTTCTACTTGCTCGTAAACTGCCGTTTGATGTAATTCCCGGTGGGAAGCACAAAACTGGAGGAGGCATCTGAGGCCATCCTTCCTTCTGAGGATGTTGATATCGAACATTTTGAAGTTTTTAAGGATCACCTTGTTCTGTGGGAAAAAAAGAATGGTGCGACCAACCTCCACATAGTTTCGCTGATAGACGGGATGGAGCACTACTTGGATTTTGGTGAGTCGATTTACTCGGTTTCAGACGGACAGACGAGAGATCTTGCTCTCAGATCCTTATGCAACGCTGATTTCAACAGCCACATTCTGCGATATGAGTATTCTTCACCAACAACTCCTGATTCTATCTATGACTACGACATGGTTACAAGGAAGAAGAAGCTTGTGAGTCAGGAAAATATGGGTCCTGGGTTTAATCCAAACAACTATCAAGCTGAACGTCTCTGGACGACAGCAGAAGACGGCACACGAATTCCTATCTCACTTGTCTTTCAGAAGGGAATCAAAAAGGAAGGAGGGAATCCGCTTCTGTTGCATGGCTATGGGATGTACGGTGTCAGCGAAGAGCTTGGTTTCAGTTCCTTTGGCCTAAGCCTTCTTAATCGAGGATTCATCTACGCCATCGCTCACGTGCGAGGCGGAGGAGAGTTCCCCAGTTGGCATGAAGAAGGCATGCTCCTCAAGAAAAAGAACAGCTTCACCGATTTTATTGCCTGTGCACGATATCTTATCGATGAGGGATACACTCAACAGGATAGGCTTGTTGCCTACGGTTCCAGCGGCGGTGGTTTGCTCAGGGCAGGTGTCATAACCATGGCTCCTGAGCTCTGTAAGGGGGTTATCATCAAGGTGCCTTTCGTAGATATCATCACGACAATCATTGTTGAAGATCAAGCAGACAACAGCCGTGAACTAGGGAATCCCAATGAAAAGGAATACTACGAATACATGCTTTCCTACGCCCCCTATGAGAACATTGAGCCAAGGGAATACCCGAATATTCTGATTACGGCAGGATTCCACGATACGCACGTTTATTGTTGGCCGGCTGCCAAGTTTACTGCAAAGCTAAGGGCAATGAAGACAGATAACAATCGTCTACTACTCAAG
Organism: Acidobacteriota bacterium; assembly: GCA_030609975.1. GTDB lineage: Bacteria > Acidobacteriota > Aminicenantia > Aminicenantales > Aminicenantaceae > JAUWSR01. The sequence goes on from JAUWSR010000142.1 coordinate 1,157, forward strand.
ACCTATATGAAAGGCGGTCATGGAGGGGCCATGTTCTCTGGTCGTTTGGAAAGTTTCAGAGAAAGGGCCTGCGAATACGCTTTCCTTCTGAATCTTGCTGCAATACGAAAATAAAGAACTCGGGGATGTTCCTCAAGGCATCCCTCCGAGTCGGATATTATAGATAACCTTTCGCTGTGTCCACGAAAACGGGGTAAGTCCACCCCCACCGTTTTTACCAGAAGATGATGAAAAAGGCGATTACAGCAGAGATCACAGCTCCCCCCAGCCAGAGGACGGAAGGAGAAGGCCTCATATCAAAGTTGCTCTTGACCGGCATTGTTTTTCTCTGCTTCATGGGTTTCAGGACCGTGACGATCCCCATAGCCAGGAGAATGAAAATGAAAGTCAGGGCCATGCGGTTCAGGAAAGCGATCTTGATGACGGTGATGGTTTCAAAAACTCCTGAGCAGAAGACGTATAGAAGCCCGTAAACAGGCACTGTCAAGCCCAGGGCCAGAACGCCTGCAGAAGGAGGCGCTTTTCTAAAGATGAATCCAAAAAGAAAAGCCGCCACGATCCCTGGAGAGATAAACCCGTTAAACTCCTGGATGTAGGAAAATATGCCGGAAAAACTTCCCAGATTGAAGGCGATCAGGCATCCCCCTGCGACAAATATCAGTGTCATTGTCCGGCCAATATTCACGAGGTTTTTTTCCGAAGCCTTTGGCCGCAAGTACTTTTTGTACAGATCCATGGTGAAAATAGTGGAGGCCGAGTTCAGCACGGATGCCAGGGAACTGATGACAGCGCCGCAGAGAGCAGCAAAGATAAATCCCCGGATGCCAGCCGGGATCAGGTTTTTTATAAGCATTGGATACGCCTGATCTGCATTTGTCAGAGAGCCCCCGTAAAGTTGATAGGCCATGATCCCCGGAAAAACAATGACAAAAGGGATGAGAAGCCAGAGGGCGGCGGCAAAGATGATCCCCAATTGTCCGTGTCTGAGGCTTTTGGCGCCCAGGCTTCGCTGGACGATGAACTGGTTAAAACCGCAGTAATACAGGTTGGGGATCCAGAGTCCGATGAGCAGTACGGTCCACGGCATTTCAGGGTGATGGGAGGGAAGCACCATATGAAGCCGGGAGGCGTTCTCCTTGAAAAATGGCGCAACACCGCCGATGGCGATGAATCCGAGGACCATGGTAACCAGTCCGCCCAGGATCAGTCCGGACCCCTGGAAAAGATCAGCCCACACCACTGCTTTTAGTCCGCCAAAGGTGGTGTAGACTGCGGCCACTGCTCCGATAATTAGAATGGACATAACAAGATGGGAGTGATTGCTGGAGTCCCCGAATATGGTCTGCAGTGTCAAACCGCCTGAATAGAGGACGGCGGCGATGGTCACCCCCACATAAATTACCATGGTGTATAGGACCATGATGGCACGGGCTTTGTTGTTGTACCGGTATTCCAGGTATTCGGGCATGGTGAATATGCCGGCGCGCAAAAAACGGGGGAGAAAAAGAACCGCCACAAAAACAATGGTTACGGCCCCGAGAAGTTGATAACCTGATACTGCCAGGCCGACGTTTCCTGCCCCCTGGCCGGCCATTCCCACGAACTGTTCAGTCGAGATATTGGCGGCAACTATGGAGAATCCGATCAGCCACCATTTTAGACCCCGGCCGGCCAGGAAATAGTCTTCGCTGTTCTTTTCCTTGCGGCTCTTCCACATACTGAAGGTGACCACAAATCCGATAAAGCCCAGGAAAATGAGGACGTCCAGGCCGCTTAAATTCATGCTTCCCGGCTGTCCTCGATGGCTTTGAACACTGCTAAAATGTTCTCTGTCGGGACATCTGCCTGGATGTTATGGATGGCATTGAAGACAAATCCGCTCCCTTTGGAAAAAATCTCGATCCGTTCACGCACTTCCCTGTAGATATCCTCGGGACTGCCGAAAGGAAGGGTATTCTGTGTATCCACTCCGCCGCCCCAGAAAACAATGTCCTTTCCGAATTCCTGCTTTAACCGCCCGGGTTCCATTCCAGAAGCCGAGCACTGGACCGGATTGAGAATATCAAATCCGGCATCGATGAAATCCGGGATCAGCTCAGAGACTGCGCCGCAGGAATGGCAAAAGGTTTTCCAGGAGGTCAGTTCATGAATCCTGTCGTTCACAGCTTTCTGGAAAGGGAAAAACATCTCCCTGTAGGTTTCTCTGGAAATGATCAATCCGTTCTGGGCGCCGAAGTCTGTTCCGGTGACAAAAAGCACGTCGATCCTGTCTCCGATAACAGGAGCAGCCAGTTCTATATTTTTCAGGGCGGTCTCACACTGCTTTTCGAAGATCTTAAGGATATGGTCTTTACGAAAGGCCAGGGACAGATACCATTCTTCCACATCCCTGATCCCTCTCGGATGTTTCACCCAGGGTGCGGGGACCAGCGCGATGTCTCCGAAAGCCAGCCCTCCCAGGGTCAGAAGAATGCCGGAATCGGTGTTTTTATGAACATCATCGATCTGCTGCTTAAAATAGTCCAAGTCCTTTTTTTTAAAAACCTGGAATTCCTCCAGGTTGTCCTTCAGGTTTAGGTTCTGTTCATCCAGAGGGAGCTGGCGATTGAGGGAATCGAAGAAATGGCCGCCCTTTGGCATTTTGGCGCTGGGAGGAACAGAAGTGTCTCCTTTAGGATAAATATAGGTATTTCCCTGTTCGTCACGGGTCGTATTGAATTTTTCCGGAACCAGTACTTGAGTGCTGTCGCTCAGGGAAAAGGGCTTCCACCCTTCATTGGGAAAACCGAACATAGTATTGGGAGGATTGATGCCGATCACATCGATCCCCAGAGCCTGTTTCAGCTCCGAATCGACCTCTGCCAGCATCTGATAGGGCTCAATGATTTTGACGGGTTGATGGCTCGCTCCCAGGAGGGCCATCCGGATGCGGTGCACTGCAGAGGCGGCTATTCCTGTCACAGCGCTGGCTCCAAAATCCAAGCAAAGCTTATCAACAGGTTTGTGATTGATCGCCGCCTGAAGCCGTTCTCTGGATGTCATAAAAAGCACCTTATCAATCTTAATCCGATATTTCAATTATACACTTTATAGCCTGGATTATTCATGAGTTGGAAATCCCCCAATTTCGGGGACACGCCCTCTATAATCAGAAAATGGAAGTGGGATGCGGATTGTTGAAAAATGAAAATCATGATACTTTAGATACTGACTCATAAGGAGGGAAAATGAGATATCGAAATGTATTGGTTTTTACAGGATTGATCTTTATTCTAATCTTTTGTCTGAGCGGGCAGAAAACGCCGCAGAAATGGCAAGCAAAAACCCTTTGGGAGAGTAAAGAAAAGATCCAAAGAGTCATCGTAGACGACATCGATCCCAAACATAGAGGGGAAGAAATCATTTCAGTAGCTGCAAATGGTGAAGTTGTCTATTCATATTTGTCTTCTGAAAAGTGGGTCAACGATATTCTCTGGATCGACCCTGAATCTCTAACCGGAGCAGCCGTAGGAGAATTGGATGCCGGTCATCCGGGCAGAGAGATCATCGTCGGGGGAGAGCGAGGAGTTGTAGAATTAATCCATTTTGATACCAAGAAACACCAGACCATATTTGACAAAGGGGGTTCTCTCCACGGGCTTTCGGTCGGAGAACTCAATGCCGCCTATCCCTCTCAGGAGATTGTTGCCGTGGATGGTGATGGCCAACTATTCGCTCTGTTTAAAGATGGGGATTGGAAAAGCACTCTTGTCCTCAAAGACTCTGCACGGCTGAGGGATACCATCATCGGTGATTTTGACAGGACACACCCGGGTCTGGAAGCGCTGGTTGTGGGTTCCTCAGCAAAAATAATCCAGGTATACGCAGAAAACGGAAATATGAAGACCAATATAAACAACCAAGCTTCAGAGCCACTGGCAAGTATCGCAGCTGGTGAAATTCTTGAAAAATTCCCAGGACCGGAGGTCGTTGTAGTGGGTGATAAGGGGGGGGTATTTTTGTTGAAGCAGGAGAACGGCGCCTGGGAAGCTGAGGAAATATTCAGGGACAGCGAGGGACTGCGGGGAGTCGCCGTGGCAAACATCCATCCAAATTCGCATGGCAATGAAGTGGTCATCTACGGCTACTCGAAAAACGTAACCATGATGTCTTTGACGGATGGAAAGTGGAGAGTCAAAATTCTGTGGGCCGATTCAGACCGGGCTCACAGCCTGGCTTGTGGAAACTTTTCCCCCTCAACCTCCTGGCAGGAATGCGTAGTAGGCGGTTATTCAAAAAAGGTCACCGGGATCTTCTATGAAAAATAGCGCATGGGCGCTTTGATTCGACACCAATTGTGCCTTTTGCATACGGCAGAAGTCACAGGTTCAAATCTGTATCACTTACCGGCCTTTCCCGGAGCGTCTGCCTTATTCAGGTCCTCTTGATTGCGCAAGGGAGACAAAGGGGGGGGAGAGTGAGTGTCATTCATACCGCAGGCTCTGCACCGGGTCGGCAGAGGCGGCCTTGAAGACCCAAAAACCGATGGTGCCCATGGAGATGATCACCGTCAAGGCTCCGGTCAGCAGAAAAATTCCGGCATCGAGGTGAGTCCGGTAAGCATAGCCATTTAGCCATTTGCTCATGAAATAATACCGAAGCGGCCATGCAATCAGGTTGCTGGCGGCTACCAAAATCAAGTACTCGGAGGCTAAGAAGCGGCAGATATTGAAAACCGGCGCGCCCAGAATCCTTCGGATCCCAATTTCCTTGACTCTCCGGCTGATCGCCAAGGCCGTGATCCCGAAAAGCCCCATGCAGCTGATCAGTATGGCGAAGAAGGAGGAGAAAAAAACGATCCCATTCCATCTTCTCTCTTCCGCATATTTGGAAAGAAATATGTCATCCTCGAATGAATAGTCAAAGGGCTTGTTGGGCTGGGCCTTTTTCCAGATATTTTCCAGGCTTCCGATCGCCCGGCCCATATCGGAAGTATCGATCCGCACCAGCAGGCTGCGGGGTCCGACTCTCCGGTCCAGTAAGATGATGGTAGGCTTTATGTCTTCTTTCAAGTTCCAGAAATGGATATCTTCCACCACGCCGATGATCTTAGTTCCCTCATCGATGAGGGTTCCGACGGGATTTTCAATCTCATAGGCCTTGACAAAGGCTTCTGTGACAATGATGGGTTGGGAATCCGGAGGATACTGAAGGGGGAAGTCTCCTCCGGCAATTATTTTGATTCCCATGGTATTGAAAAAGTTGTAGTGGACGGAAGTGAAATTGAAATCGAGTCTTTTATCGTTAAAGGTGAGCTTTCCGGACCCGATTTCAGAGCTCAAGGGGAAAACACAGCCGGATATTTCCTTGATGTGGGGCAGGCCTTCGGCTTCGGTGCGAAAAACCGTGAAGATCTGGTGGTTGATTTTGTAGTCGCGTCTTTCAAAAGTATTGATGACCACGACGCCTTCCCGATCGTATCCCAGATCTTTGGTGAGGATGTAATTCAGCTGCTTGGATAGGACCAGCGTCGCGATGACCAGGAACACGGACACGGAAAATTGAACCATGACCAGCAATCGTGTCAGAAAGGTTTTCCCGCCAAATCTTAGGCTTCTGCGGAAAATGCATGCGGGTGGGATCCGGGAGAGCACCATACCGGGATAGATCCCGGCCAGTACCCCGAGCAGAGCCGTGAAGGCCGCAAAAAGAGCCAGGTTGGGAAGTATCAGGACCTCCGACTCCAGGATGTTTTTGCTGGCCAAGCGGTTAAAAAGCGGCAGCAGCAGGATGGCGGCAGTCAGTCCCAATCCCATGGCGATGAACACGATCAGCGTGGATTCACTCCAGAACTGCTGGATCAGGCTTTTCCTCTTAGCCCCCAATATCTTCCGCATACCGATCTCGACCGTCCGGGTTGATGCGCGGCCGATGGATAGATTCGTGAAGTTGACACAGGCGATGAACAGGATCAGGAGTCCGATCCCTCCCAAAATATAGGATTTGGATGCCTGGTTTTCTCCCGGGCCTTCGATCCCCTGTGAGTGAAAATGGATATCCTTGAGGCTTTGGAGCCGCAGCGTGATGGTGGGGCCATCCTCATTCCATGAGCCGCGGCTTTTTCGCTCTGCGATGAGTGGGCCGAAATGCTGCTCGAAAAAAGCTGGCAATCCAGCCTCGATAACTTGAGGAGAAACCCCTTTTTCCAGTTGAATGAAAGTAAAGGCCAGGGTCCAGTTCCGGCTGCCCCATTCCGGTGGGCCGTAAATCTTGACCAGTTCGTTGATGTTCATCAGCATCTTGAATTGCACAAAGGAATTCGAGGGGACGTCCGCGGCAATCCCGGATACGACAAAATCCTTCTGTACCTGGCCGATGGTGATGGTCAAGATTTTTCCGATGGGGTTTTCGCGGCCGAAATATTTCCCGGCCAGACCTTCAGTGAGAACGACGGCGCTCTCCTTTTCGAGAGCCGTGGCAGCCTCCCCCTGAATCATGTCGAACGAGAACATTCGGAAAAAGTCCTGGTCGACATACTGACACTGCTCCGCGAACATTCTGTCCTTATACCGGGCAACGACGTCGCGTTGAGTGAGGCGCACGGAATATTTCATACCTGGGAATTGGTTTTTGAGTGCGGGCCCTATGTTCGGCTCGATCAACCGCCTTTGATTCTCGAAGTGATGGTCGGTCTTGAAGACCGAATAGATCGAATCACGGTTTTTATGGAAACGGTCGAAAGAGAATTCATCCTTGATAAACAAGAATATCCACAGACAGACCATGAGCGCCAGGGATAATCCCAGGATATTGATAAGGGAAAATACCTTTTGTCTCTGCATATTCCTAAAGGCGATCATCAGATAGTTTCTGAACATCATGGTCCTCCAGGCCGCAGAGTCTAAGATGATGCTGGGAAGAGAACGTAAGAAATGCCTCCAATACCACTTGTCGGCTGCCCCCCGGCCCCTGGTTTCGGCGATCTCCAGATACTCTTCATCAAAATCTCCCAGCACAAAGAGTTTCATGTCGCGGCGGATGACGAATTTCAGGAGGGCGTAGAGGATAGCCGGCGGTTTGGGTCCGCGGGATTTGAGTTCGGGCGGCTCGCTCATGGTTCGCAGTTTTCAAACTCCTGCAGAGGGATTTTCTTCCAGATGAGGTTATGAGCCTTGCGGGATGCGTTCAGGGCCTGCATGCCTTCTTCAGTGACTGTGTAAAAGACTTTAGGCTTTCCCCTCCTCCGCTCGCCTGACTCGTCGATGGATTTAGAGACATAGCCTTTTCTGTCCAGTTGATTCAAGACGCTGTAAAGATTCCCAATGGTGAATTCTTTTTTGAAGACTATAAGGATATGCTTACGGATTTTGTATCCGTAGGCCTGGTCATCCAGCTGCCATATCGCCATCAGAACGGTCTCCTCGATTTTTGTCAGGTCTTCCATATCACCTCCTGCTTCTTATACTCTGATATTCAGTATATATTATTATACGGAAATTCAGAATAAAAAGTTTAGAACTGCTTCGATTTTCTTCAGAGAAAGAGAACTTGGACGGGGATGCAGACCTCTCCAGTGTCGCTATGGTGAAACGGAAAATGCCAAAGACTGCTTCAACCAGAATGTTTTTATTTCTTGGATCATTGATTCGGCTGTTTTTATTGTGATACGCCTATTTTTGGAGCAAATGCGGGGAAGAATAGTTTAAGAAACTGGTGGAGCGCGTCAAATACGAGTGGGACAATTTCAAGGTTTAATAGGGCTGCGATCACAAATTAAGAGAGAATAGAACAGCTTCTCGGACCTCTTCTACTCTTTCAGGTGACAGTACTGCAATGACGGAACCAATTTTACGTTTTGAAACCGTTTGAATATGATCAAAATTTATCACACAGTCCCTGAGCATTCCATCGGATTTAGACAATAAAACTTCGCTGGGTATATCTCTTATGGTTGATGTAATTGGCGCCACAGTGACTTCGCCTAAGTATTCTAATATTGAATTGCGTGTCAGGATCAATACGGGTCTTTTCTTATCTGGAGTTTTGAACTTGTACCACC
>JAUWSR010000120.1 GCA_030609975.1 Acidobacteriota bacterium
AAAATCGAGCTTGTAGCGGGCCGGAGCTTTTCGCGTGAATATCCTTCCGATCACATCAAGTCCTTTATTGTCAATGAAGAGGTGGCTAAACTCATGGATAAAGAATCCGTGGTGGGGGAGCGCTTCCAGTTTAAGGGTGTCGATGGACAGATCGTCGGTGTCATGAAAAATTTCCACTTTAAATCCGTGAAAGAGGTGATCGAACCTCTGGCTATTCTGATTGCTCCCGAAGATCTGCAGTACATGCTGATCCGTCTGGCCCCGGGAGATACCACGGTTTCTCTAGAGGCTATCGAGAACATTTGGAACAGAGTTATCCCCAATTATCCCTTTGATTACCGTTTTCTGGATGATGATTTTGCCTATATGTACCGCGGAGAGGGAAAGATAGGGCTGCTTCTCAGGAATTTTTCTATATTGGCAGTTCTGATTGCCTGTTTGGGGCTGTTTGGGTTGGCCTCCTTCATGGCGGAGCAGAGGACCAAAGAGATCGGCATCCGCAAAGTTCTCGGGGCCTCTGTCTCTCAGATCACCTTACTCCTGTGTAGAGAATTTTTCCTACTGGTGCTGATCGCCAATGTCCTTGCCTGGCCGCTGGCATATTTCGGCATGACCAGTTGGCTCCAGAATTATCCCTATCGAACCGATCTTGGTGTTGTGATATTTTTTCTGGCCCTGGTTTTGGCCCTGCTCGTGGCCTTGATATCCGTCAGCTTTCAGGCTTTACGGGCGGCCATGTCGCATCCTGCCTACGCCCTCAAATACGAATAACCTGAATTATTCATAACTCCTGCCGACAAATATTCTTCCCTTTTGATCAATTCTCCCCTTCTTGATCTTAGGCAGGATATTGTCTATTACATTTCTATCTATATTAAATTAAATCACTGTCGGCAGGAGTTACCCTTCGGGCGAGTCAATCTTACTGCATCTACTTTGTCGTGTCTCCTTTGCGGTAGTAGACTACAGCTTCAGGACACACTCCTTGCAGCTACAGCAACCTTGACTCGTGAATAATCCAGGTGCCTGAATTATTCAGAAAAAATGTCGACATTTTTGCCCCTTCGGGCGGGCCGATCTGATGACATATGTTTAATTCCATTGCCCATCGCGAGCAGAGCATGGCGATTTTACACATTATCATAGCGGAGCATCATGAGATTGCTTCACTCCCTTCGGGAGTTCGCAATTACATCTAAGACAATCTCAACTCGTGAATAATCCAGGCTAATTTGAGGGACACAACAAAGATATTTTAACAGCTATAACTTATCAGTAAAGCAAAATATCCCTTTAATTCTCCAACTCCATAATTGAATCAGCCGGGAATTTGTATCTGCATAGAAATATGTCCGAAAATATGTTATGAATTGTACTTCTCTAAGAATTTACTGGGAGGATTACTGACATGGCAGGATTCGAGGGCGTGAAATGGGCCGCAAAACAATTCCGTTACATTCTCAAAGACAAAACCTATGAACTCATGGAGAGTGATGCCAAGGTGTATGCCGTATCTCGCTCTATTCACTATGGTCTGTTCTTGGCCTTTGAAGGCATCCGTTTTTTTTGCAAAAAAAATGAATCCGGTGGACTCGAGGTCATTTTTCTCAATTTGGATAAAAACCTCGAGCGTTTTCAACGGGGCATCGCTTTCAACCTCAGCACTTCTCAACAAGAGATAGCTCCCTCGGCTGAGGAGATAGAAGAGGTCATCCTGCAGTTCTTTCGAGAACCGGATATGAAAGCTTTTTTGAATGAAATGGCGGAGCTTCATGCTCAGGGATACCTGAGACCGTTTACCTTCGATGAAGAGCAATCCATCGGGGTGACCTTTCCCGGGAATCCCGCCATTCGAGGAGTTGCCTGCCGCTATGAGCGTTACCTGGGTGAACCTTTCAGCGGTGTCGTGGTTCCCCACCTGGTGCGGGCCGTGGGTGTGAACGGAACGGGCAATTTAAAGCTTGGCATTAACTACTTGATGAGTGTAAAGGCCGTCGATGCGGCCCGCGATGTACTTCCTGAGGCAGGCTCCGCTCTCTTTCTAGATGACAATCCCAATGCGCCTTTGGAGACACGGAATGTCACCGAGTGGGATTCATCCTGCTGTCTTTTTGCGTTGCGGGATGGGACTGTGGTGAAGATCCCGGAAAGCAGTTTGATCCTGCCTTCGGTCACGATCCAGGGAATATGTGCTATCCTGCGTCAGAGGGGCGTTGTGGTAGAGGAGCGGGATATGACGTATGGAGAATTGATTCAGCTGTCCCAAAAGCAGGAAGTGGTGGCGATCTGTAGTGTAGGGACGGCGGGGATTTTAGGCCGTGCGCAGCGGTTGCTTTTGGTCGACAAAGACAACCAGGTGATTGGCACTCAGGAAGCGGATGAGTCTCACGAGCTCTATCGGATAATCGGAGAGGCACGCACCTATTTCTGGGATATTTACCAGGAAAAAGTCCCGCTGCCGGAAGGCTTGAAGTTGCAAAAATTCGGAATATAGTCATTATTCATGAAGTTACAGCCCAGTTTGGCCAATCTGTATGCCCAGGTTGCTGAGCAGTTGGCCACAAATCAGAAGGTTTGCCTGGGGACGATCCTCCAGGCCAGAGGATCCACCCCTCAGGTCCCCGGGGCTTCCGCTATATTCACCGCAGACGGACTGCAGACAGGGACATTGGGTGGAGGAATTTTGGAGGGGGATGCCGCAAAAAAAGCGCTCGAATCTCTGACAACACAGACTTCAAGACTCTACCGTTTTGAACTTGAGGCCGATATTGATTCTCCCGAGGGGGCCATCTGCGGAGGGGAGGTCTTGGTCCTGTTGGATGCGGTTCCCGAGAAAAATCGCTGGGCATTTGAAGAGCTTCAACAGTCTTTGCGGAAACGGCAAGCGGGCCTCTTCACAACGCGTATTGAACAAAGCCCAGATCGGATCGAGATCAAGCGACAGTGGACCGAGGGAGGTTTGGATGAACTCATGCATAGGGAGCCTCAGCTGATCGTCCCTCAGCTCGCGGAGCAATCTGATGAGCTTTGGCAGGAGTGGTCGTTCCTGGAACCGGTTTTTCCCTTACCTCAACTGGTGATCGCCGGTGCCGGACACATAGGACAAGCCTTGGCTCATTTGGGGCATCGTTTGGACTTCGAGGTAACGGTTGTCGATGACCGACCTGAATTTGCTAACCGTGATAGCCTTCCGGAGGCGGACGACATCGTGGTAAAGAATATTGGTGAAGCCCTCCGAGATTTCACAATATCTCCTGATACCTACGTTGTGATCGTAACGCGCGGCCACCAGCATGACGGGGATGCGCTCCGGGCCTGTATCAGGTCGGAGGCAGCCTACATCGGCATGATCGGAAGTCGTACCAAGACCGCGCTGATGCACGAGCAATTTCTGGAGAACGGGTGGGCGAGTCCGGAAGAATGGGATCGAGTGCACGCACCCATTGGGCTGGATATCAATTCGAAAACCGTGGAAGAGATCGCCGTCAGCATTGCAGCCCAGCTCGTTCAGGTGCGCCGTCGGATCCACGGGTGATCAAAACCGGATTGATATGAAGTTGAGCGATAGAATGTGGGCTATTGTTCTGGCAGCGGGAGAATCTAAGCGCATGGGGCAGCCCAAGATGCTGCTTCCCTTGGGTGAAAAGACTATCATCGAAAACGTCATTGCTGCGGTTCTCGAGTCGAAGATCGAAAATATCTTGGTTGTGCTGGGGGCCAATCAGGAAGCTATAAACCAAAGGATCAAAGGCTTACCCATTCAAACCATATTCAATCCGGATTTCCAAAAGGGAATGCTTTCCTCGGTGCAGGTGGGATTTAAAGCCTTGCCGCAGGATGCCGCGGCTGCCTTGATATTATTGGGAGATCAGCCTTCTGTCTTGCCATCCGTTATTGATCGTGTCAGCGAAGCTTTTTTGGAATCGGAGGAATCCATTGTGCTCCCCTCATTTCAAAATCGTCGGGGACATCCCATTGTTATTGATGCAAAATATCGAAACGATATTCAGACTCTTCTTCCTGATATCGGCCTCCGTCAACTCCTGCATGACCATCCAGAGGAGATTTTAGAAGTCTCGATCGAAGATGAACAAATATTGGAAGATATCGACAATATCCAAGATTATCAGGATGCAGTCAAAAAACATAAACAGCGCTTAGATTAAGCGAATTTAGGGATAAAGTGTTGATTTAAGGTCATAAATCAGCTTCTATTTCGACTATCCAATTTGTTATTAATAGGTTGCATGGGTCTGGCCGCTTTAATGGCTGCTAAGCCAGCTCGCTTTTTATACGCGAAGGCGTCAGGGGGAGTTGGAGTACGCGCGCGCCCACGGCGTCGAAGACGGCGTTAGCGATGACGGCTCCCATGCAGATGATTGGCGGCTCACCACCGCCTTGGGGTGCGGCCTCCTTGTCATCGATGATGATGGTCTCGATCTTTGGCATCCAGGAAAAACGCGGGATCTCGTAGGTATCGAAGTTCAGGTCGAGAATCTCACCGCCTTTGAAACGCACATCTTCCGTGAGAGCGTAACCCAGTCCCATGGTGATGCAGCCCTCTATTTGGATCGTGGCCCCCGCTGGATTTATCGAGAGCCCCATATCCTGTGCACAGACCACGCGTTTGACCTGGACCTGCCCCGAGCTTTTGTTGACTTCGACCTCTGCCATGTGGGCCACGTAGGTCCCGGCATCGATCCCACAAGCAATTCCGCAGCCGCGTCCACTGGGGGCTTTACCCGGTTTCCATCCGAATTTGTCAGCCGCCGTCTTGAGCACCCGCAGCATCTTTTTGTCCTTGAGGTTCTTCAAGCGGAATTCCAAGGGATCGATCCCTGCAGCGGCGGCCAGGATATCGATGTGGGATTCGCGTGCAAAGACGTTGGTGTTGTTGGAGGGGGCTCGCCAGGCCCCGGTGGCGAAAGGATGGGTCCCCGGTCCGGCGGTCCAGCCTTGACCGTAGGCTGTCGTACGGTGATGGGGGATGTCATAGTAATGCTGGGCTCCTCTTTGTCCCGCAAAATACACCTGGTAGTCCCACAGTCTGATTCGGCCTTCTCCGTTCACTCCAGCCTTAATTTTCACGATGGCCGCAGGCCGGAAGGTGTCATAGAAAAACTCTTCACCCCGGGTCCAGGCGACCTGAACAGGTTTCCCGGTCAATTTGGCCAGTGTAGCGGCTTCGATCGCTTGTTGATTGGCGGTTTTCCCGCCGAAGCCACCGCCTACAAAGGGAGGGATGATGCGTACGTTCTCGGCCGGAAAGCTCAGAGCTCGTGCCGCTTGGTCCTTAAGGGGAAAGGGAGTCTGGGTGGAGGGCCAGATCGTAGCCTTGCCATCTTTTACCATAGCTGTGGCTGTGTGGGTCTCGATGGGGGCATGCGCTACGTATCCGTCCAGATATTTTTTTTCTACCATTTTTTGGCAGAGCTGTTCTCCTGTTGTCAGGTCTCCCCCCTCGGAGAGGACACTGGGCTCGGGTGCCACACCGAGGAGATGGTCGAATATGGTGTTCTCATCTAGTTTGGACTCCGGCGTATCGAACTTGGCTTTGATCTTTTTGAGAGCCGCCTCCGCCGACTCGGGATCTGTATGCAAAACCGCGATCATATCCTTGTTCTCGATGATCTGGGCTCCTTTGAAAGCCTTGGCCCCGGAGGTATCCACGCTGACGAGCTTGGCATCATGGGCAGGGGGTCTCAAGATCCTTGCATACAGCATGCCGGGTTTCCGGATATCTCCGGCAAATTTTGCTTTGCCCGTGACTTTCTCCTCTGCATCTCTTCGCAAGACAGGTTTTCCGGCAATGGTGAAGTCAGAGGCTTTTTTGAGTATGGCTTCCTTTTTCAGCCTCCGGGCGATCCTTTGACCTTGGGAGAGCTGGGCATAGGATACCTTTTTCTGCATCTGGGTTTTTGAGACGACATGACCCTCTTTGGCTTGGAGTTGATCCGGCGACACTTTAAAAAACTCCGCAGCCAGCTCCAAGAGGACGGCCCGAGCTTCGGCCGCAGCCGCCCTCAAAGGTGGGCCGAAAAAACGTGTGGTCCTGGAACCAAAAGTGCCCATGTCCCAGGGACAGAGGTCAGTGTCTCCCATCACCATATCCACCGAATCCAGCGCTACCTCGAGCTCGTCCGCCAACATCTGGGCCAGCGACGTGATCACTCCCTGTCCCATCTCGATCTTACCCGTAAAACAGGCGACCCGGCCGTCTTCTCCAATCCGCAGGAAGGCATTAAAATCATCGGGAAGCTGCCGGCTGAATTGTCTCTGCCCGCTCCGCTCTGGGAGCGCAAAAATGTCGTTGGTAGAAAAGAGGATCAAGATTCCTCCCCCCGCAAGTTTCAGGAATTCACGGCGGCTGAGCGGGAGGCTGGGTTCAATATCATAAAAATCGATATTGAGGGTGTCGTCCCTAGCGTCTTTGCTGTTCATGATCACGATCCTCCTCTCAATTTCTGGGCTGCGTCCTGGATCGCCGGCACAATGCGGTTGTAGGCGGAACAGCGGCAGAGGTTGTCCTCCATGTGCTCTATAATCTCTTTGCGTGAGGGATCGGGCTTTTTATGCAGCAAAGCATAGGCACTGAGGATCATCCCAGGAGTGCAGAATCCACACTGCAGCGCATCATGCTCGATGAAGGCCTGCTGCAAAGGGTGAAGCTTGCCGTTTTTAGACAACCCCTCGATCGTGATCACCTCTCTGCCGTCGACATCCTCTATGGGATACTGACATGACCGTATGGCCTCGTGGTCGACCAGCACCGTGCAGGCGCCGCAAAATCCCTCCCCGCATCCGTACTTGGTTCCCGTCAGTTCGTAATCCGTTCGCAGCACCCAAAGCAGCATGCGTTCTCGATCTGAGGTCAGGCTTTTCGTTTGCCCATTGAGCTTGAAACGGATGGTCTTTGGCATGAGATTCTCCTTCAGTGGAGCCAAAATAGGCTTCATCTTTTGCCTTTTTCCGGGGTCAGACCAGGGCCATGACCGCCCTATAAACTGCCACTTCGAGCAGATCCAGCTTGTAGCCGTTTTCTGATAAGGGCCTGGTTTCTTTCAGCTCTTCTTGAACAGCCTGCCGCAGCATGCCTTCGCTGGCGAGCTTCCCTTCGATAATAGACTCGGCTTTCGTCAAACGCCAGGGTATGGGGGCTACACCACCACACACGATCCTGATTCCTTGGAAAGCGCCGTTGGAAACCTCCCCGCTGGCAGCCACGGATACCACGGCAAAGTCCCAAGTCCCTCTTTCCTTGAGTTTGAGATAGGTGCTTTTGGCTCCACTTTTAGGAAGAGGCAGGTGGATCTCCTTCAAAACTTCATCCGCTCCCAGGATGTTCTCCTGGCGGACATTCTGGCGCGGCAGGATGTAAAACTCTGCCAGCGGCACGGTTTTTTCACCTATGCCTGTGGCGATGACGGCACGGGCATCCAGGCTGATAAGGGCCGGCGCCAGGTCAGAAGGGAAGACAATATGGCACATGCCGCCGCCGAAAATGGCGTGGTATTTGTTCTTACCCTGTATGGCGAAGCAGCGGCTTCCCCCCTTCTTGCGGCAGTTCACGTGGGGATCCCGGTAGTACCAACAGCGTGGCCTCTGGCACAGGTTTCCTCCCACGGTCCCCACGTTGCGAAGTTGGGGTGTGGCCAGCGAGAGGGCGGCTTGGACCAATCCGGGGTAGTATTCCTGGATTTTTGTGTTTTGTGCCAGGTCGACGACTCTGGTCAAGGCCCCGATCTTGATGGTTTCTTTTTCTTGTCTGATCGTATCCAGGTCAGGAATGGTTGTCAGATCGATCACCACTTCGGGCGAAATGGTTTCGTTTTTGATCTCATCCAGAAGATCTGTACCGCCGGCCATCAAGGCGGTTTTGCCCTGATTCAGGCCTAAAAAGGCGGAGGTTTGTACCAAGGTCTTTGGCTGTGCCAGCTTGAATTCTTTCATCGGCTCACCTCCTTTTTCCCCAGCGCCGCCAGGACTTTGTCGGGAGTCATGGGGAGCTCCCGGATAGGAACGCCGATAGCGTTGTACACGGCGTTGCCGATGGCAGCGCTAATGGGGATCCTGGGAGGTTCCCCCAGGCCTTTGGTCCCCAGGATGTTGATGCGGGGGTCGATAATGTCCACGAAGATAGGAACGATCTCGGGAATGTCCAAGGATGTGGCGATCTTGTAATCACGCAGGTTGGGATTCACGAGTGCGCCTGTGTTCTCGTCCAGGATCCTCTGTTCGAAGAGGGTGGCGCTTAAACCTTGGGTTACTCCGCCGATCACTTGACTTTCCGCAGTCTTTTTGTTGATCACCCGGCCGATATCATGGGCGGCCACGACCTTAAGCACTATTATTTTTCCGGTCTCTGTGTCGACCTCAACTTTCACGAAGTGTGCGCCGAAGGAGTTGTAGGCAAAACCTTCCGGGAGGCCCTTGCGTTCACCGTGGAATACCATTTCTCTCCCTACTCGTCGTGCCAGTTGCGCGATGGTGGCGGATTTTTCGGGTTCATGCGCAACATAGAGTTTTTTGTCCGCTAAAACGATGTTATCGGGTTCGACCTCAAATCTGTCTGCGGCCAGCTGCTTGAGCCTCTCCACCGCCTTGAGCGCTGCGTCTCTGACAGCAGGGGCGACCGAAGGCACAGTCAGACTGCCTCCGGATACCGGGGCATAAGGATAGTCCGAATTTCCCAGCTTCACGGTGATGTCCTCGGGTGCCAGCCCTAGGGTTTCGGCCGTGACGACGGCCATATGCGTCCGTGTTCCACAGCCTATGTCCTGGGTGCCGCAGCGGGCTTCCACGCTGCCGTCAGCGTAGATGGACACATCGGCTTTGGTGCCGGGTACGCCGGCTCCCCACCAGATCTGGGAGGCCATGCCGATCCCCCGGCGGAGCTTCCCGCTTCCTGCTCCTGGGCGGGAATTGCGCCTTTCCCAGCCTATAGTCTTGGCTCCCAACTCATAGCACTTGTCCAGACCTTTGCTGGAATAGGGAATGCCGGTACCGCCTAGGTTCTTGGTGACATAGTTTTTGGTGCGGAACTCGAGGGGATCCATACCGATGGCGTCGGCCAATTCATCGATGAAACCGTCATTTCCGAAGGTGCCTTGAGTAACTCCGGGAGCGCGCATAGGGCGGGATGCTCCGGTGTTGGTATAGAGGGTGTAGTTTTCGACGGTGCAGTTGTCACACTTATACATCTCATTAAAGGGAGTATCGCAGCCGTCTCCTCGACCTATTCCTCCGCAGGTGTAATTGATCAGGGAGAGCGCGGTGATGGTGCCGTCCTTTTTAACGCCTCCCTTCATCTGCTGGATGGGGGAGGGGCGGTTCCCTACACAGAGCGCGTTGTCTTTGCGTGAATTGATGACCTTGACCGGCCTCTGGGCCTCTTTTGCCAGGAGAGCCGCCACTACGGTCTGCTCGTTCAAGCCGAGTTTGCTGCCGAATCCCCCGCCCATATATTTTTTGATGACGATGACCTGACCGGCCGGGATTTTCAGCACTCTGGCCAGCCCGTTCCGAACGGAGTGAACACCCTGGGTGGAATCCCATACGGTCACCCGCTTTCCATCCCACTTGGCGATGCTGCCATGAGTTTCGGTGGGATGGTGGATCTCGACCGCGGTGGTATAGGTCCGCTCCAGGACGACATCAGCCTGTTTGAAGCCGGCTTCGACGTCGCCTCGTTTGTAATCCCGGAACTTGTTGACATTGGGATTTTTTGTGTGTACCTGAGGAGAGCCTTCTTCCCGACACTTTTCCTCTGTGACGGTGTGGGGCAAGGGATTGTAATCCACCTCGATCAAGGCCAGGGCCTTTTCTGCTGTCCTTTCATCAACGGCCGCTACAGCCGCCACCTGTTGACCAGCGTAGTTGATCTTGCCGTCGGTGAGCTTGAGAACGGCCTTTACTCCTTTAAGGTTATTAGCCGCGCTCAGGTTAACTGAAATGACCTCCGCTTTAGCGTGGGGGGATCGCAGGATCTTTCCAATCAGCATGCCTTTGAGTTTGATGTCTTGGGTATAAGGAGCTCTGCCGGTGACGATCCGTTTTCCATCGATCCTGGGAGTATAACCTCCGATGAG
>JAUWSR010000006.1 GCA_030609975.1 Acidobacteriota bacterium
AGCGTAACCCAGGCCGGCATAGTGAAATGGATTTTCTACATTGAGTTGAGAAAACAATTTTATAGCCTTATCAGCGTTCCCTTGTTTCAGAGACTGCCAGGCTTCTTCGACGGCAAGACGTTCGTCTAAGGAAAGACTGGAAACTTCGGAGGGCGGAAGATCGGCGATGTACATACTGGGTGGAGGGGGTTGATAGGTTGCACAAGACCAGACTAATAAAACGGCAAGGACTGTCACAGGGGCTAGCTTTTTTACCACGTTTCCTCTCCTCCCTGAATATAGGGCGCATATTTGACAATTGATTTTGGATCGGCCATGAGTTTTAGCTCATAATCTTTTATGGTTTCCCTTCTTTTTAGCACAATTGACCATTTGGGGAAAGAATGAATTGCAATTTTATTAGATTTTGGGATACGGAGGTAGAAGATTTTCAGGTCTTTAAATAAAATATTTTGGAGTTTTGCTTTAAGATCCGTGATGCCCTCTCCGGTTTGGGCGGAAAGGTAGACCGAGGGATTTTCCAAGGTTTGGTTTTTTTGCAGCAGCGGCTGTTTTTCAGGCAGCAGATCGATCTTGTTGTAGATCTTTATATGCGGAACGTCTACTACTCCCAGTTCGGACAGGATTCGCTCCACAGCCTCAACTTGACTTAATGACTGCGAGGATGTGATATCGATCACGTGGCAGATGCAATCGGCTTCCAAAAGTTCTTCCAGGGTGGCTCTAAAGGCGGTTTTTAGCTCAACCGGGAGTTTTTTGATGAATCCCACTGTATCGCTGAGGTAACAATAGGATCCATCGCTAAAATTAATGCGTCGAATGACGGGATCCAGCGTTGCAAAAAGCTGCGAAGATACCAACCGGTTTTCCTGAGTAAGCTGATTGAAAAGCGTGGATTTCCCAGCATTGGTGTAGCCCACAAGAGATGCCAAGGGGATGGGACTCTTTTTGCGGTTTTTCCTCTGCTCTGTCCGTCGTTGTTGGATCTTACGCAGAGAACGTTTGATGTGCGTGATCCGTTCTTGTATCCGGCGTCTGTCTTCTTCCAGTTTTTTTTCGACCGGCCCACCGGTTCCAATGCCGCCTCCCAGGCGCGAGAGCGCTGTGCCTTTTCCTGTGAGCCGAGGAAGCAGGTAGTTCAGTTGAGCCAGTTCAACTTGGAGTTTGCCCTCACGGCTGAGTGCACGTTGAGCAAAGATGTCGAGGATGATCTGTGTGCGGTCGACAACCTTGCTCTGAAACTTGTCTTCCAGTCCCCGTTGTTGGATGGGAGTGAGCACATGATCGAAAACAACCAGGTCCGCTTCCCGGTCTTGTATCATGAGGCCGATCTCATCGGCTTTGCCCTCTCCGATGAAATACTTGGGGTTTTTCTGGGGCCGGAACTGATAAACCTCGTCCAGTACTTCGGCCCCTGCCGATTCCACCAGTCCCCTGAGCTCCTGCATGGATTCGGCGGCGGCGTGCTTCTCCTTCTTATTGGTGGAGAGATGAATGATCAGTGCTTTTTCCATCTATTTCAATCTGATGTGGATGAACTCTTTAATCTCTTTTAGTTCCAGGGGTGAAAACCAGCGGATGTCTTTCATTTTGCGAAACCAGGTCATCTGTCGCTTCGCATAGTGTCTCGTATTGCGTTTGGTCAAACTGATGCTCTCTTCCAGATCGATCTCCTTCTTGAGGTAGCGCAGGACCTGTTTATAGCCTAGGGCCCGGAAAGGGGGAGCCTCCTCTTTTATACCCAAACTCAGGAGTCTCTCCACTTCCTCCACCATGCCTTGGGCGAACATGTGGTCCACCCGGTCTTCGATCCGTTGGTAGAGGGTTTCTCTGTCCAATTGTAGCCCAATTCGTATCAGATTGAAATCCGCTACGAACGAGCGGGTGGCTTTGAAGTGCAAAGAGAAAGGAGTGCCGCTTGCCAGGAAGACTTCCAAGGCCCGGATGATGCGGACCCGGTCATGAGCACCGATTTTTTGAGCGTAATCGGGGTCCGCTTCTTTGAGCCTTTTCCAAAGGAAATCCAGGCCCTCCTGTGTCGCTTGCTGTTCGAGCTTCTGACGAATGCGCAGGTCTTTTTTCCCTTCCGGGAACAGACCATCGATCAGGGCCTTTAGATAGAGACCCGTTCCTCCCGTGATGATAGGCAGGTGGCTTTTTGCTTGGATGGTCGATACGGCCTGCAATGCAAGTCGCACAAAATCTGCGGCTGTGAATTGAGAAGCGGGCTCCCAGATACTCAGAAGATGATGGGGGATGCCCTCTCTGTCTGCGAGAGGAAGTTTGTCTGTCCCGATGTCAAAACCTCGGTATACCTGCATGGAATCGCAGTTGATCACCTCACCCTGAAAGTTATGGGCTAGTTCAATAGCAGTCCTGCTTTTTCCTACTCCGGTAGGGCCCGAGAGGATGACGATGTGTGCGCTTTTAGAATACAATTTGAATTATAAAAAAGAGGGCCAGCAGCGTTATCAGCAGCAGCATGCCCAATAGTTGCTTCCGGTTCAATTCCATTCGCTGACCTTTTCCAGGCCTTGGATCAAGGCGGCTTCATGGTCGTTTCCCAAGGTCCTTTTTACAGCCAGAACCTCTGCAGCCAGGATCTCGTTGAGATCCTGCAGAAGCAAATGCTGAATGCTTCGGCCCTGAAGGCTGCTGCCCGTGATCTGGATCGAGCTGATCTCTACCCTTCCAATGGCGTCGAAACGGATATTTTGGAAGGGAGGGGAAAGATGTGAACGGATATCCTCGATGCATTTTTCCAAAACATTCAAGGCTGCCGGACCGATGGCTTTAGAGATATATTTGAATATGAAGGAGCATCTTTGGTTAAAGGCATCCAGCAGGTTGTAGATATCAGCCTGCGATAATTCCAGTGCTTGAGTATTTAGAACCTTGGTGTGGGGAAGGCCGGCAAGACCCAGGCTCATAAAAGCGTAGAGCATTTTCTGAGTTTCTCTTTTTCCCAGTTCGCTGGACACGTAAACGTCTTCGAGACTGCGCTGGCTTTCTAGCACGTGATAGAGATATATCTCAGGCGAGTTTAGCCGAACTTGGTTCAAATAGTTGGGTGATTGTGGTTTGAGAGATTTATCCTCGCCGGGCAGGTGAGCTTCGATCAGGGGATAATTCTGCATACGGCGCACACCTTCCAGGATAAAATCCAAGGTCGTGAGATAGAAGAGGATCTCATGTTCTTCCCAGCAGTGTTCCGAGTTGAATTGGTATTTGGCCCCTGCTATATCAAAGAGAGGAGTGAAGGCGTCGATGCAGTGGGATCTCATTTTCTGCCAAAGTGCTTCCGGAGAAATGCTGCCTTTATCCAAAGGCGTGGCGATTTCCCCAGAGAGGGTCAATTTGGTGAGTTTCAAGCTTTTAAGGGTCTGAGGCGTGATACATATGTTGCCATCCTTGAAATCTACAGACTTTCCCTGGTCGCCTTTGATCTCAAGAGTTCCCGATCGCTGCGATTTCCAGATCTTAAAGAGCAAGAAAGGTAGGGGCGACTCGCTCAGGTTGCCGCTTAACCAAACGCCTTCCATCCGCTATCCCATGATCTGCATACTGAGCAGCATGAGTCCGATGTAGAGAAGGCTTTTGATCGCCCAAATGAAATAGGAAACGATAAGCGCGCGTCGGAGCGGGATCTTGAAGACCTCCGCGAGGCCAAAAGCCAGGACTCCGAACATCCAGATCTGAAAAAAATCAATCTGACTGAGTACGGCAAAGGCTGTGGATGTCACCTCCATCTTTGGGAAAAACATGGCCATGCTGGTCGTGGATTGGAACGTGGATTTTCGTGTGAGGATGAGGAATAGACGCACTCCGTTTCCCAGGAGTTTGTCGATTAGGTTGGCATGGAGGTAGGCTGACAGCACCTGTCTATATTTCCCCTCGGTTGAGCCCATCCGCCCAAATATGAGCAGGAACAGACTGGCTACCAACAGGCCGATCAATAGCGTGACCGGGGCGGATACATATCCTAGAATTGCTTGCCACTGAGGAGGATTATTTATCTGCTCGAGTCTCTGGTTGAAGGCATCTTCTCCCATCCGTTCTCTCAACTCGACATTGTTCTCGAAGATCTTGGTCTGGTCCAGTCTAGAGTAGGGGGCTGAGAAATAGGTGAAAAGAGTGAAAGCGATCAAAATGACGATCAGGGCATCCACCCAAACCGGCTTTTCAGCCAATGCTTTAAAAGTGGCCTGAGGGTTAAAAAACACGCCTTGCAGTCGGTTGAAAAAGTTCATAGCTTGGCTCCTTTCCTGACTTCTTTTTCTATCTTCCCATCCCGGATATAGATGATCCTTTCTGCATGTTGGGAGATCTCCGGATCATGCGTGACCATGATGATGGTGTTGCCCTGGGCATGGATCTTGTGGAAGAGCTTCATGATCTCGTCTCCGGTCTTGGTGTCGAGATTCCCGGTCGGCTCATCAGCCAACAGTAGAGACGGCTCATTGGCCAAGGCCCGGGCTATAGCAACCCGTTGTCTTTCCCCGCCGGAGAGTTCGGCGGGACGGTGGTCCATGCGGTGGTCGATCTCAACTTTTTCCAGCGCTCGCTCGACTTTGATTCGTCTATCTTTTTTCGACTCTCCCTTATAGATCAAAGGCAGCTCGACGTTGTGGAAGGCAGAGGCGCGCGGCAGCAGATTAAACACCTGGAAGACAAAGCCGATCTCCTGATTACGTATATAGGCCAGTTCGTTCTCGGTTAAGCTGCTGACAAGCTGTCCGTTGAGATAATATTTGCCCTTACTGGGAGTGTCCAGACAGCCCAGGAGATTCATCAGCGTGGATTTGCCGGAGCCGGAGGGGCCCATGATGGCTAAAAACTCATTGCGTTCGATCGACAGAGTGACTCCACACAAAGCTGGGACTTCCTGCTTCCCGAGCTGGTAGATCTTCCAAAGATCCTCGGTTGAGATAAGTAAGCCGTTCTGTTCCGACATCAATCCTTCTCGTCTTTCTTTTCCGGCTTGATCAAGAGGTCATCTTTAAGTTGGCGTAGGGCTGAGTAGGGTCCCACCACAATGGTCTGACCGGCTTCGATACCCGAGGAGATCTCGATTTTCAGTTCACCCATGATCCCTTTTTCCACCGGAACGAACTTGACGCGGTTATCGGACTGGACCAGGTACAGGCCTTCTGAGGGTTTTTCTTTATTCCGATCGTCTCCTTCCTCCTCTTTAAGCACGAGTGCCGAGATGGGTACGGCCACGACGTCTTCTCTTTCCGCAATAATGATGTCTGAGGAAGCGGATAGCCCCGGCTTGAGGTTTTCCGGGGGATCATCGAGCGTGATAACCACCTTAAAATCCTTGGACTCTTCAGAGGCGGTGGATTGTTGCAGAGCGGAGCTGCCGATCTCAGTGACCTTGCCGTAGATGACTGTGTCGGGGAAGGCATCAACCAACACCTCTGCCAACTGTCCGATCTTGACTCCGATGACGTCGGTTTCGTCCACTTCCACTTCGGCTTCCATGACCGAGAGGTTAGAGATGGTCATAAGTTCTGTTCCCGGGATGTTCATGGTTCCCATCAGCGCGGTCTCGCCTTCTTCCACCTGCAGGCTGGTGACGATTCCATCGATGGGAGAGTAATACACAGTTTTTTCCAAGTTGTCCAGCGTGCTTTTTAAAGAGGCTTCCGCCTGATGGATCTGAAATGTGATCGCCTGCTGCCCTGCAAAAGACATGTCATACTCGGCTTGGGCGGCTTCGAGTTCATTCTGAGAAATGAGCTCTTTTTCGAATAGGCTCTTTTGGCGGTTGTACGCATTCTCATCCTTTTTCAGCCTGGCTTCGGCCTTGATCCGTTCTGCCTGAAGGGATCGGATAAAGGCTCTGTCACGCTCCGCGTTGGCTTCGTACTGCGTCGACTCCAATTTAAGCAGGAAATCACCGGCATGGACGACCTGCCCCTCCTCCACGACGATCTTGAGCACCCTGCCCGATCTCTGAGCGCTGATGGTGACATCCTTTTTAGGCTTGATCTCCCCTGAGGCGGAGATCTTTGAAGTCAAATTCTGTGTTTTAACCGTCTCCACCATGACCTTTATGGATTTCTCGCGCTGTGACTGCAGGTTGAAAAAGATAATGACCGCGATAAACACCACGACAGCGATTACGATGATAAGTTTTTTTTTGCTCATTTTTTCGACCTTTACTCGGTATTGCTTCATCTCTAACTACGTCCTTTTGTTCAAAAGGTTCATCACTCCAGAGAGCAAGACAAGAATATTATTTTATCTCTTTCTACTGCCCGAGTCTACCTTCTATACGGTCTCTATATGAGATTTATTTTAGCCTCGATCGGAAAATTCTTACGAATACATCAATCAGCAGGTCAAATATGGATTCTGAGTTGCCTGCCCGAGTTATTTATTGATAGATACAGGCAGACTTGTTAAGATGAAAGAGCCATGATCGTTCATAAGTTTCTCGAGGCCGCCCGGGTGAGCGCCCGACAGGCGGGAGAGATGCTCAAAAGACATCAAACAGATGTGCGTGAGATCACCTTTAAGGGTTCTGTCGACCTGGTGACCAACTTCGATAAACAAGCTCAAAATCAGATCGTAGAGTTTCTTTCCACGCAATTTCCTCACCATGATATTCTGGCCGAGGAAGAGCTTTCTCTGGAGAAAGGTTCTGAGTATCTTTGGGTCATCGATCCCTTGGATGGGACGACGAACTTCGCACATGGTTTTCCGGTGTTTTGTGTGTCCATTGCCCTCATGAAGGATGGCGAGATCCTTCTGGGAGTCGTTTTCGATCCTACTCGGGATGAGATGTTCCAGGCGGTCAAAGGAGCTGGAGCGAGCCTCAACGGTGAGGCCATCGTGGTCTCATCTACTGAGGAACTGGACAAAAGCCTGCTAGCGACTGGCTTTCCCTATGATATCCGTACCAGTACCAGGAACAACCTGGATCATTTTGCGGATTTTGCTGTCAGGGCACAGGCTGTCCGACGGTGTGGTTCAGCAGCCGTCGATCTGTGTTATGTAGCCTGCGGGAGATTTGACGGCTTTTGGGAGTTAAAGCTGGCCCCCTGGGATGTGGCCGCTGGTGTGTTGATCGTTATGGAAGCGGGCGGACGTGTGAGCGATTTTTCGGGAAATCCCATGGATATCTTCGGTGAAGAGATCGTGGCTACCAATTCCTACATACATGGAGAGATGATCGATGTTCTTACGATTTGAAGTGAGGCAGAATCTGCCCCGAGTAATCAGGTCTTTCGCGATATTCTGTACGGTCGGACTGCTGTGTCTGAGCGGCCGAAGTCAACAGATCGAGGTGACGCGCCTTAACCTGAGTCCGCTGCGCGCCTATCGGATTGCGGTCCCCGCCAATATCAACTGGACCGATACGGGCTTTGATGTCCGCTCCGGTCAATTCCTCCGTTTCAAAGCTTCCGGAGGGCTCACTTTGCAGCAGGGAAATCCCGTTGGTTTTTGTGGGCCTGATGGGCTTGATCTCGTCACGGTGCAACAGCCGCTAAAAGATCACCATTATGGAGCCTTGATCGGAAAGATCGTGCTTACTCTCTCGGTCGAAATCGATGAGGAAACCGGAGAGGAAACTCGGGAGGAACTCATCGAATACTTTTATATCGGATCCGAGGTTACCGTGGAAATGCCCTTGGACGGAAGCCTTTATCTGGGACTAAACGAACTGGTTGTGGATGACAATTCCGGTATTCTTACGGTTGAATACGAGTTGGAAAGTGCGAGACGGATCAGGCTTTCGTTTTTGCCGATTTTTTAGCTAAAAAATTTTCCAAGAACTGAATATTGTAATTCCCTCTTTTAAAATTGGTGTTGGAGAGGATATCTATGTTCAAAGGGATGTTGGTTTTGATTCCAACCACGGTTGTCATCTCCAACGCTGTTCGCATCTTCTGGATAACATCGGAACGTGAGGGTGCCCATGCGATAACTTTGGCGATGAGAGAATCGTAATCCGGTGGGATAACCCAGCCTTCATAAGCAGCGGAATCCACTCTGATCCCTTGTCCGCCGGGCAGCAGCAGGAA
The DNA here is from genome assembly GCA_030609975.1 of Acidobacteriota bacterium. Taxonomy (GTDB): domain Bacteria; phylum Acidobacteriota; class Aminicenantia; order Aminicenantales; family Aminicenantaceae; genus JAUWSR01. Next base: position 8,037 of record JAUWSR010000006.1, read on the forward strand.
TTCGATCTTCCCCGGAGAGGGGATAAAGGTTGCCGGATCCTCTGCGTTGATCCGGCATTCGAGGCTATGGCCGTTCATTTTTTGGTCCTGGCTCAAAGAAAGCTTTTCTCCGGCAGCCAGTTTTATCTGTTCTTTGATCAGGTCGATGCCGTACACCATCTCCGTGATGGGGTGTTCCACCTGAACACGCGTGTTGGCTTCCATAAAGTAGAATTTTTTTTGGCTGTCGACCAGAAACTCAAATGTTCCCAGGCTGGTATAATTAATGGCATCCGTGGCATCTTCTACGGCTTTTATCAGTTTCTTCCGGGTTTTTTCATCGATAAAGGGCGAAGGTGTTTCCTCGACCACTTTCTGATGCTTGCGCTGCACGGAACATTCCCTCTCTCCGAAAGCACGAACGTTCCCCTTTTTGTCTCGGATGACTTGAACCTCGATGTGTCGAGCTTCCTGAAAATACCGTTCGATGTAGAGGGAAGGATCTCCAAATGCCGCCTTAGCTTCATACTGCGCGATGGAGAATTGTTCCTCCAGGGTGGCCGCAGAACGTACGATCCGCATGCCTTTTCCCCCTCCTCCTGAGGCAGCCTTCAGGATGATAGGGTATTTGATCTTTTGGGCGATCCTTTTTGCTTCGGGGATGTCTCCCACGATTTCTTCTGAGCCGGGGATAATAGGAAGTTTTGCCTTCCTCATCTCTTTGCGCGCAAGGCTCTTGTCTCCCATAAGCTGCATGACCTCCGCCGAGGGCCCGATAAAGGTTAAGCCCGTCGTTTCACAGATCTCTACAAAACGGGGATTTTCTGCCAGGAAACCATAGCCAGGATGAATGGCGTCTGCGTGGGTGATCTCAGCGGCGCTCAGGATGTTGGGAATGTTGAGGTAGCTGTCTGCGGCTCTCCCCGGACCGATACAGACCTTTTCATCGGCCATCATGGTGTGCAGGGCGTCCTTATCGGGTTCGGAGTAGACGGCCACGGTCTTCAATCCGAGCTCTTTAGCCGAACGCATAATGCGGAGTGCGATCTCCCCTCGATTGGCGATCAGTATTTTTGAAATCATGTGTGGGAATTACAGGGGTTTTAGAGCAAACAGTTTTTGCCCGTACTCGACGGGTTTCCCATTCTTGACATAGATCTCTGCGATCTCTCCATCGACATCGGCCTCGATCTCGTTCATGAGCTTCATGGCTTCGATGATGCAGAGAGTTTGATTCTTTTTTACTGTCTCGCCCGCTTCTACGAATGGCGGAGCGGACGGATCGGAAGATCGATAGAATGTTCCCACCATTGGCGAGCTCACGACATGAAGATTGTTCTGCGCCTCTTCCGGGGAGGCCTCTGTCGTGAAACCGTTTTTAGAAGTGTCTGCTGCAGTCGGAGGTGTGACCTGAATTAGCTCTGTGGGATGACCCGCCGTTGGGCCGCGTCCGATGCTGATCTTAAGCCCTTCCACCTCCAGCTCAAAATGGGACAGCTTTCTCTCTTCCAGCAGATCTATTAGCTTTGTTATCTCGTTATAGTCTATTTTGGATTTCATCTTTGTCCTCCTAAAAGACAAAGAACCATTCTTTTCTCTTGGAGCAAATTAAACATACCTTAGACGGTGAAGTTGGAAATGTCAAGTGACTGAAGGCTGGCAAGATAAACGACTGAAGCGTATAATAGTTTTTCGAAAGGAAAGTAAAATGTTAGACCAATTGTCCGGCCGCCTCCAGAAAGTCATGAAATTTCTTCGGGGTGAAGGCAAGATCACGGAAAAGAATATGACGGAAGCACTCAAGATGATCCGTATGGCTTTTCTTGAGGCGGATGTGAATTATAAAGTCGTAAAGGAATTTGAAGCCCGTATCAAGGAAAAGGCTTTGAAAGAGGAGGTGCTGAGCAGCTTGACTCCAGCTCAACAGGTCATAAAGATCGTACGGGATGAAATGACAGCCATGTTGGGTCATAAAGAGAGCAAACTCAATTTTTCCGGCTCGCTGCCTTCGATCTTTATGCTGGTCGGTCTTCAGGGCGCAGGTAAAACAACAACCTGCGGGAAACTGGCCAAGAGAGTGGCCGAAAACAAGAAACATCCTCTTCTGGTTTCCATTGACATGAAAAGGCCGGCAGCTCAGGACCAGCTGCAGATCATCGCCAAAGAACTGGGCCTCCCCTTTTATGAGCTTACTTCCGGCCAGATGGCTTCCCCTAAAAAAGCCCTCAAGGCCGTGGTGGAGCACGCTCGCGAACATAGTTATGATCCTTTGATCGTAGATACCGCAGGCCGCCTGCATGTGGACGAAGACCTTATGCAAGAACTGTACCTGGTGAAGCGGGCCTTGGATCCTGTGGAAACCATTTACGTCGGGGATGCCATGACTGGCCAGGATGCAGTGAAGAGCGCTTCTTTTTTTGAGGAAAAGATCGGCGTGACCTCCATCATCCTCACCAAGTTAGATGGAGACGCCCGAGGAGGAGCCGCACTATCCATGGTGTCGGTCACCGGCAAGCCCATAAAATTTGTGGGAGTCGGAGAGAAATTGGATAGGTTGGAAGTCTTCCATCCCGACCGCATGGCTTCCCGGATCCTGGGGATGGGGGATGTTTTAAGCCTTATTGAGAGGGCAGAAAAAGAGACCGATCTCAAGGAGACCGAAGAACTGACCCGCCGAATGCTCAAACAGGAATTTTCTCTGGACGATTTTCGTAAGCAGTTGTTGCAGATCAAGAAAATGGGCTCCCTCTCGCAGATCCTCAGCGACCTGCCCGTGGGAGGTCCGTTCAAAAATATCTCTAAACTCAAGATAGATGACCAAAAGGTTGTATATTTTGAGGCCATCATCAATTCCATGACACCAAAAGAGCGGACGAATCCTAAGATCATCAACGGCAGCCGCAGATTGCGCATCGCCAAGGGGAGCGGTCGGCAGGTATCCGATGTCAACCAACTGCTCAAACAGTATCAAGAGATGAAAAGGATGATGAAAAAGTCAAATTTCAAGAAAATGATGTCGTCTTTTCCGATGTCCTAACCTGGATTATTCATGAGTTGAGATTGCCGTAGACGTCGTTGCGAGGAGCGAAGCGACGTGGCAATCTCATGATGCCTCGCTATGACAATATTGTTAAGAATACTCCCATCTAAAATTAGCGAAAAAATCCGATATCATTTACTATGCGGTCCATATCGATATTTTTTATCAGAGAGTTCCTGTCCGCCCGAGCTGTATTCTCCCACTCCGAAATACGAGGGCGGTGGGTGGGTCGAGTGGTTGTGAGGATTGGACGGCGGTTGACTTATCTGGGAATTTTAGCTAAAATCACAGTTCAATTATAATGGAGAAGAGTTAACTAAAAATGATGTCAATACGTTTAATGCGACTGGGAGCGAAGAAACGGCCTTTTTATCGAGTGGTCGTGATCGACAAAACCAAACCTCGGGAAAGCAAAGCCAAAGAGATCATCGGCTTCTATGACCCTTTACAGGAACCGGCTGAGATCAAGATCGACATGGAACGAGCGAACTATTGGCTGGAGCAAGGAGCTCAAGCTTCTAAAACCGTTCAGTCTCTTATGCATAAAGTTTCTGCCACAGAGAAACATTCCGAATAACAAGCTATAAGGAGGTTACAGTGCATGAACTCGTGGAAATGATTGCTAAAGCTTTAGTTGACAGTCCAGAGAAAGTCGTGGTTTCCCAGTTGGAAGGGGAACAGTCCACTATCCTGGAACTTAAAGTAGCTCAAGAGGATTTAGGAAAGGTTATCGGAAAACAAGGAAGAACTGCCCGTGCTATTCGAGTGATTCTAGGTGCTGCTGGAATGAAGGAGAAAAGGAGATACAATCTCGAGATCATTGAGAAGGGATAATTTGATCAGCATCGGGAGAATCGTCAGAAGTCAGGGGAGGTACGGCGAAGTCAGAATCAGATATGATTCCGATCGTCCGGTAGAGCCTTTTTTTTTCACGGGTATATATTAAGGTCGAGGGAGCTCTTCAGGAATTCCAGATCGAAGCGGTTCGTCTCTTCCGAAACTTTTATATCGTTAAGCTTCAGGGGGTAGAAAATATCGGACAAGCGCAGGCTCTGGTAGGCTGCGAAGTTCAAGCTCCCGAAGCGGATTTCGGCCCCCTAGGAAAAGACTCATACTACTTTCACCAGCTGGAGGGTCTTTCCGTCAAAACCAAATCGGGGCGGAAGATCGGTATTGTCCGAGATGTTCTCGGTGAAGGTGAGAACGAAGTGTTGTTGGTGGCCAGAGGTAAAGAGGACGTGTTCATACCCTTTGTCGCCAGCATTTGTATCGAGGTGGATCTGGCGAAGAATACAATTGTGATCGATCCTCCTGAGGGTCTTTTGGAACTCAATGATATTTGATATAATTTGCCTTTTCCCGGAGATGTTCGATAATGTCTTTTCGGGAGGAGTCGTAAATAAAGCTATTGAGAAAGGATTGCTGAAAGTGAACGTCCACAACCTGCGTGACTATGCCTTCGATAAGCATCGGCAGGTGGACGACCGTCCCTTCGGAGGGCTTCCGGGAATGGTCCTGAAACCCGAGCCGATCTTTGCGGCTGTCGAGAAGATCAGGCAGACGGGAAACACTCCTGTTTTTCTGCTATCCCCCCAGGGCAAAACTTTCAATTCACGTCGGGCGGAGAAGATGGCAGGCTATCCTCAGATGATACTTATCTGTGGTCGATATGAGGGCGTGGATGAACGGGTAATCCAAAACCTGATCACGGATGAGATCTCGATCGGGGATTACATCTTGACCGGGGGAGAGCCGGCAGCAACCGTGGTCGTAGATGCCGTAGCTCGTTTTGTCCCGCAAGTGGTAGGTAAGATGGAATCCGTACAGCGTGATTCTTTTTCCGAAGGCCTCTTGGATTACCCCCATTACACACGGCCACGAGATTTTAGAGGGATGGCGGTTCCCGAGATTTTATTCTCTGGGAATCATGCAGATGTAGAGAACTGGCGCCGGGAAAAAGCCTTGGAAAAAACCCGTAAGGTTAGACCGGATCTGATGGAACATCTTAATAACGATACGAAAGGATAAACCAATGAACCTGATTGATACAGTCGAAAAAAACCAATTAAAAGAGGAAACACCGGAGTTCAAACCGGGAGACTCGGTCAATGTCCATGTGGTGATCAGAGAAGGCGATAAGGAACGCATTCAAGTCTTCAAAGGAAACGTGATCGCCCGAAAAGGCTCGGCAGTGCGAGAGACATTCACGGTACGTAAGGTCTCATTTGGTGTGGGCGTGGAGCGTATCTTTCCTCTTCACTCGAATATGATCAAAAAGATCGAGGTGGTAAGACATGGTCGTGTCAGAAGGGCTAAGTTATATTATCTGCGCAGCCTGAGGGGCAAAGCTGCTCGCATCAAAGAAGCCCGTTAGTACCATAACAGCGGCTGCTAGAGCTGCTTTCACAAAAAACAACTTCCTTAAAGGAAAAATTCAAACGCAAGGAGTCTACTCTGACTAAAACTAGGTAGGATTTTTTTGAAGTATAATGGGTCGTACTGTATTACGAAATAAGATGCCGGATTTTCAATTTGAAAGAAAAGCGCTTGCGCAAGGGTATCATCGTATAGCCGGCTTAGATGAGGCCGGGCGAGGAGCGCTGTTCGGGCCGGTGGTGGCGGCCGCCGTAATGTTCTCGCGTGAGCGTATAGATGATCGGATCTGTGGTTGGCTGAATGAGATCGATGATTCCAAGCGGATCACTCCGCGAAAACGAAAGCAGCTCTGTCGGTTGATTCTGATTTATGCCGATTCTGTGGGATGGGGTGTGGTTTCGAACCAGGAGATCGACAAGATCAATATTTATTGGGCCTCCCTTGAGGCCATGAGGCATGCAGTTGCCAACCTGCCTCAGTCGCCGGATTTTCTTTTGGTTGACGGATTTAAGCTGAATAAGGTAAATTATCCACAGGAAAAGATTCTTCAAGGAGATAGAAAGAGTATAAGCATCGCGGCAGCTTCGATCGTCGCCAAGGTGTTAAGAGACGAGATGATCATTCATCTCGATCGGATATTCGAAGGATACGGATTAGCTAAACACAAAGGCTACGGAACCAAAGCTCACTTTGCCGCTCTGCAAAATTGGGGGCCGAGCGTTTGCCACAGACGTACTTTCAATCTAAGGATAGATACAGATCATGAATAGGAAGGAAAGAGCCAGGATCGAAGTGCAAGCTGAAAAGCTTATAAAGCGCAGCAAGCTTCAGGAAGCCATCCTTGAATACCGAAAGCTTCTTTCCGGCGATGATCAAGATCTTCCTGTCCGCAATATCATGGGTGATCTTTTTGTCCGTTTGGGGCAGAAACGTGAGGCGGTCGCTGAGTTTCAGAAGATCGCGGATTTTTATCAAGACAAAGGTCTCTACTCAAAATCCATCGCGATCCTTAAACGTATAAACCGAATCGACCCCAATTATTTAGAATCGGTGGCCCAACTTGCCCAACTCTATGAAAATCAGGGTTTCACGTCCGAAGCCAAATCCGAGTATGGGAAATTGGCCCAAGCGTTGGAGAGACAGAAAAAAAGCAATGAAGCTGTCGAGGTATATGAGAGACTCATCAAGTTATCCCCTCAGGATATGACTTCCCGGACAACGCTGGCCGAGATGTACCAGAAGGCAGGGAAGACGGATGATGCCGTGGAGGAATACAACACGGTGGCGGAATACAAAATGCGCAGAAATGAACTCAAAGGTGCGCGTACGCTTTTGGAGACGGCTAAAAAGCTCAAGGAAGATTATCCGCGAACCCTGACGAATCTGATCGATCTTTTTAAACATGAGGATAAAAAGAAGGAAGCCCTGGATCTCGTTAATGAGATCCTGAATAAAGACAAAGACAACATCAAGGCTCTCTACCTCTTGGGGAATCTCCATTTCGAGGACGGAAACCTCAAGGAGGCGGAGGAGATATTTTCCAAGATCATCTCCCTTCGTCCTAAAGAGGTCGAAGCCCGGATCAAGATCGGAAAGATCCACATCCAGAAGAACGAACTGGATGAGGCTTTCGAGATATATGATCCGCTGGTCGACACCTTGGTGAGAAAGCAGAAGGAAGACAAGGCGGTCGGCCTTCTGGGTTTGATCTTAACCGCGAAAAAGGCTCATCTTCCTACGCTGGAAAAGCTGATGCTGCTCTATCAGGCTATGGACCAACCGAAGAGCCTCAAGATCATTTATGAGGTCCTGCTCGAACAATATCAAAAAAACAATCTACGGGAAAAAATGCTTTCTGTCTTGAAGGAATTGATCGATCTTTTTCCTGAGAACGAGAAGTATTACCAGGAATTCCGGAACCTCAAAGAGGAATTGGGCATATCCGACGAAGAGTTAGATGCGGAGCAGGCATCGGTACGACTCGACGAAGCGAAAGATATCATCGAAACCTCTCTGTCCAAAGCGGACCTGTATGTTGAGCAGGGATTGGTGAGAAACGCTAAACGAATGCTGGAAAATCTTGTGATGCGTTTTCCTGATGAACCCAAAGTCGCTAAAAAGCTGGAGCAGGTCAAAGCTCGAGCTGCCAAGATCAAGGCAAAAGACATTGTGAGTAAACTGGAAAACGTTCAGAAAAAAGAGACGGAGATCTTCGATCATTTGCCGAGCATCGACAGCAGTGATTCCCCCCGCACATCCAAGAGAGGCTACGACGGCCGGCTGACTGCTGCCGATATCATAGCAGAAACGGACCTGATCCCCATCATCACGGAGCTGGAAGAAAAGGAAACGAAATTTTATGATCTCTCCTCTGCAATAAACGATGAACTGGAAGCTATCACAGCGGTATTTAATTATCAGATGCGGGGAGATACAGCCCATGTCGAAAAGGCCTTAACGGATATCGTGGCCGATTTCCGACGCGCTCTCGACGAAAAAGTTGATAGAGAGGACTATGACAGTCACTACAATTTAGGCATCGCCTTCATGGAACAAGGCTTATATGACGAGGCTATCGAAGAGTGCAAATTGGCAGCTAATGATAAAAAGCTGAGGATCGACAGCTACAGCATGATCAGTCATTGTTACCGACAAAAAAAAGATTTTAAGCAGGCTATGAAATGGCTGGAAGATACAGAAAAATTGGTCCAGGCCGATTCTTCTCAGTTCTTTGCCCTGCAATATGAGAAGGCCAGCCTGTATGAGAATTTGAAGGAACAATCCCAAGCCTTGAAACTCTACCGTAAGATCGCGAATTGGGATGCCGAATATCGAGATGTCTCTGAAAAACTCAAGACGCTCGAAGGCCAAATCTAATACCCCCTCCTCACAAGTGAATCTGAATTATTCAGAGGAGTCGTGCTCTATATGTGAGAAAAAGCAGGTGAGGTCTGCGTTATCTTTTCAGTAAGGACGATGTTCGAACACAAAAATATGTGGGCAGATCAAGCGCAGGGCCAGAGAGCCAAGCCGAGATCCGATTTAAATCTGGTGGGTCAAAGCCCGTGGCTCACACAAGTTCTTGGTCTTATTGAAAAGGTGAAGGTTTCGGACGCTGCTATTTTTATTTGGGGAGAGAGTGGAACCGGGAAGGAGCTGGTGGCTCGTAACATCCACTATGGAGGTGTCCGCAGCCGAGGGCGCTTTGTTGCCTTGAATTGTGGGGCTATTCCTGATAATTTGATCGAGAGTGAGTTGTTTGGGCATGCCAAAGGAGCATTCACTGGTGCCATACGCGAAAAACCCGGCCTCATGGAGGAAGCCTCCGGAGGGACACTTTTTTTAGATGAGATCGGTGATCTTTCCCTTCATCTTCAGGCTAAGCTCCTGCGCATTCTGGAAGATAAAGAGTTGAGGAGGGTAGGAGAAAATCGAACTCGCTCTGTAGATGTCCGAATAATCAGCGCAACCAATAAAATCATCGAAAAAGAAGTAGAGCAGGGCAATTTTCGGGAAGATCTTCTTTATCGCCTCAGGATAATTACGATCGAGCTTAAACCACTACGAGAGAGAAAAGAGGATATTCTGGTTTTGGTAGATCATTTTCTAGAGAAGTTCTGTCGGAAAATGGGCCGCGCTTCGGCCCATTTCTCGCCCTTCGCATTGGAATGCTTCCTGAACTATGCCTGGCCGGGAAATGTCAGAGAACTCCAGAATGAAGTGCTCAGATGCTTAGTCCTGTGTCATGAATCCCAAGAGATCGGGGGGGATGACCTGTCATCCCGTATCAACCCTGAGCAAAGCAGCATGAGGGGATCTGCCTATGATTACTTTGATGCCAAGGCTGATTTTGAAAGACGATTTTTGAATCAAGCTCTTAGTCGATTTAATTACAACCGGGCGAAGACCGCAAAGGAGATCGGGTTGAGCCGGCAGGGTTTGTTCAAGCTGATCAAAAAACATCAGATCCAGGTTCCCCGGGCGCGAAAAACGGATAGTTGATATCCATGGCTAATTCTGATAGCCTGAACTCTACATAAAAAATGTCGATACTATGTTCAACTACAGCAATATCAAATATTTACATTATTCTTCCAGTAAATCACTTTGACATTTCCGTTTTCAATGTGTTTTCGATTTATAATCGACATTTTTTACCTTTCAGGCGAGCTCTCCTTAATACAAGGGTGGGCGGGAGGTCGCCTTGCTTCTACGGCAACCTCGACTCGTGAATAATCCATGCTGCATATCAGACAAATGGAAAAGGATAAAGCAGATATTTTTCAGGTCAGTTGCCCGGGCTGCAATATGGTTTTATGGATCGATCCCGATACCCGGGAGGTGATAAAGTCCGAACGGCCTAAAAAGAAAAAAGGCTCGCTTGATGACCTGCTGTTGAAGGAAAAGAAAAAGAAGGATGAGATGGATCAACGTTTTTCTTCAACTGCAGATCTAGTCGAGAAAAAACGGAAGGTCGCCCAGGATAAATTCGCCCAGGCGTTTGACAAGCTGAAAGAAGATTAGGAACCGATCTGGGTTTCGTCCTCTCGGATACGGGGAGCCATGGTAAAACCTGAGAAACCAAAAATAGCCAGAATAATCACGGATACATAGTTCATTATGGCCCAAGGCAGATAGGAAAATGTGGGCACCCCGATCGTTCCCGTTATGTAAACCCCCGCCATGCTCCAGGGTATAAGCGGAACGATGATGGCTCCGGCTTCTTCCACGATCCGGGACAGGTTTTTTGCAGCCAGGTTCTGCTTTTTGTAGACGGGCGCCAAGAGTTCTGCCGGGATGATCATCGAGAGGTAGGAGCTGCCGGTTACCAGGGCGGTGACGACAGAGGAAGCGATGGTGGTTAGAACGATGCTCCATACCTTGTCGGCAAATTTCATGACCCGGTCCAGGAGCACGGCAAGCATCCCGGTGGCCTGCATGATACCACCAAAACTGAAGGCGGTAAAAGCGACCAACTGAGTTTCCATCATGCTCATCATTCCTCCGCGGGATATTAACTGATCCACCTGTTCCACACCGGTGGAGGCCACATATCCCGTGTTAATAGCTGAGGCAATTTCTGTCACTGAGGCTCCTTGGAAGATAACGGCCAGGATGGCCGCTATAAAGGAGGAGATCAACATGCCGGGTATGGTAGGTTTCTTAGTGGCCGCAAAGTAAAAGACCACGGCCATGGGTAAAAACAGGAGAAGATTGAAATTGAAATTTTGTTTTAGGGTCTCTGTGATAAGTGTCATGCTTTCCGATTCGACCTGGCTGGCCTTAAAACGCAGCCCTACCAGAAAATAGACCAAGAGTCCAATGAGCCAGGCCGGTGTCGCCGACCAAAGCATGTGTTTGATGTGGTCAAAGAGATTGGATCCTGCGGCCACCGGAGCCAAGTTGGTGACGTCAGAAAAGGGGGACATCTTGTCTCCGAAATAGGCGCCGGAAACAATGGCCCCGGCTGCGGGTCCCAAGGGAATGCCTAATCCCATGGCGATCCCGATAAACGCCACGCCGAGGGTGCCGATCGTACCCCATGAGGTGCCGGTGGCAATGGAGGTGAGTGAACACACAAAACAAGCCGTAACCAGAAAAAATTGAGGCGAGATCATCTTCAATCCGTAATAGATGACCATGGGGATGGTTCCACTGGCGATCCAGGAGCCGATCAGGATACCTACGCACAGCATGATCAGGATGGCAGGCATAGCCTTGGAGATTCCAGCTACAATACCCTGTTCCATATCCTGCCAGCTGAATTTGAGAAGAAATCCCAATCCTCCGGTGATAAAGGCAGCCGCGACCAGTAAAACCTGGGGACGGATCTGATAAACACCATAACCGATGCCCAGCAGCAGTCCCATTACGATCAGAGGGATCAGGGCCACCCAGATGCTGCACTGTTTTTTCCCTGTTTCTAGCGGTGAGGTTGTGTCACTCATAAAGATTTCCTTTCTGCTCGAGCCATTTTTGTCTCCCCTTATGCGGAAAACGTTCCTTGGACTATCACTTCTCCCTCGTCCATCATCACTCGACCTTTGGCCAGTACATACGTGAGGTTGAGTTTTTGATCCATGAGGATCAAATCGGCATCCAGGCCTGCCTGGATTTTACCTTTAGAAGGCAGACCATAAAATTCTGCAGCATTCGTTGCGAAGAGTCTGAGGGCGATAGAAGGGTCGATCCCGCCCTTTTCCAGTAAATAGCGAAAATTGACCAGCAGGCTTTTTTGGGTGGCAATAGTCAAGCCGGTGAGGTTTCCTCGCTGGTCGAAAACCGGCATGCTGCCGTTGCTGTCCGAACTGATGGTGATTTGAGACTCTGATGCTTCCTGCTCCCTGCAGAGCTCGAGGGCTTGTGCGACACTGAGATGTCCGGATGCTTGCGGTTGAGGGTCGTTTCCGGCCGTGATATCTATGTATCCGCCGCGTTTCTGGAATTCGATGGCTTCAGACATCAACTCCGGATTGCGGTTAACGTGAGTGGGGATGACCTGTGTCGGAGGAATCTCTGTTTCTTCCAATAGGCGGAAAAGCAGTTCTAGACGACGCGTTCCCTCTCCCAAATGACAGTGGAGCACTCCGGCCTTGCCGCCCAACATCCCTCCAACGCGGCATTCAGCTGCCAGGCGGGCGAACTCCGAAAAGGTGGGTTGAGATGAACGATGGTCAGAGAGAGCGATCTCCCCGGCTCCGATCACTTTATCAATAATAACCAGGTCACTGCGAACGCTTCCGGTTAATGTCTGTACAGGCACAGTGTAGGAACCGGAGAAAATATAGGTGGTTACACCCTCGATCTCGAGAGCACGAGCCTTCGCCAGCAGGGATTCCATATGCCGTGTGATTCCGTCCGTACCCAAACAGCCAAAAAGCGTAGTCACTCCGCTCGAGATGATATCTTCTAAACAGATCTCGGGCGCACGTGTCGTGGGCCCGCCTTCGCCTCCCCCCCCCAGGATGTGGACGTGAGGATCGATAAAACCGGGAAACAGCACTTGGCAGGAAGCATCGATCTCCCGGACATCCACCCCTATCGGTGAGATCTCTCCGGGATCCTTAACAGCCGCTATTTTCCCTCCGGCTATCAGTATATCCTGTTTGCCGAGCGGCTCTGGGGCAAACACATCTGCTCCACGAATAATGATAAACATCGTATCCTCCATCCTGAATGAGCCTGTAAAGGCCCCATGTGGAAAGAGATAGAAATTAACATGGAATGCCAGGTTTTTCAAGAAATATAGGTATTGTTTTGTTATTCAGAATTGAAAAATTTGTATTGTCCCCTTAAAATAGGGTTGTCAATGGATAAACAAGAATTAGAACTGCTGAAAATACTGCCTAAGGTGAACCGCATTTGTAGTTTTTTTCTGTTCGGGAAAAAACTTGACGTACGAGGGCTGTCTAACTTTCCGGAGAAGGGACCCTCTCTCATCGTGGGAAATCATGCTGGGAGCTTCAAAGACATCGCTGTGATCGTAAAGATCATTCCTCGTACTTTTTTCTTTACAGCCAACAAAAGCCTATTCACCAAAAAGGATGTGAATCTCCTGATAACCACGCATCTCAATCGGCATTTAAAAGAGTTCGGGCCGGTGGTGAATATGGGGCTAAAGCCTTTGACGATTCCTTTGAGGAATTTCTGTGCCAATAACCTCCCTAAGGTCGGCACCATCCCGGTCGATCTCTTGGGAAGCAAGCGCAAAGCCATCGCCCAAAGCCAGGAGTACTTGGAAAAGGGACGGGCCGTCATCCTGCTGCAAGGAAGGGGACGCGTGCATCCCGAAAATCCTCATCCTTATATCAACCCCTTTCGGCGAGGGCCTGCCGTCCTTTGCTACAATCTGTATAAGGAGCGCGGCATCTCAGTGCCTGTGACCACAGTCACCATGTTCGGTACTCATAAACCTTGGATTGAACCGGGAAGGGTCAAGGTTCAAGTAGGCAAGCCTCTTTACATTCGAGATTATTTAACCGATAACTTTGAGACGACCGTCCAGAGCTTTCGGGAGGCCATGGAAAATCAGACGCGACGACATTTCTACGCGCTGTTGAAATCTTGACACAAATCAGCGTTCAAACCGGCCTAAGATCTCGGAGTTGATCCTCAGAAAAAGCCCATAGTTGGGCTCCACTTTTTTTTCCTCACGCAGTTTGGAGTAGAAAGAGGCGAAGACCTGGTTCCTTTTTGTATCTAGAAAAGTCTGCCTCTCCGTTTCTTTAGTCTCTTCAAATTCTTCCCGGGTGACCTCTTTACGGTCAAGAACACGCATGAGGATATAACCTTGGTCGTACTTGATAGGGTCGGAGAACTGATTGAGGGGTTGTCCAAAGGAAAAATCGTCGACCTCAGCGTTTTCGCCGATCACGCCCAGGTATTGGCCCCTTTTGTGTTCCTCAGCGGTTTTATACTCCAAGTCATATTTTTCCCCCAGCTGATCCAGTGGCAGCCGAGTGGATTCCTGCTTCAGACTTGCCGCTTTTTCGAGAGATAGTGCTGTGCGGCGTTCTTGATCATAATCGGTCCGGACATCCTCTTGGGCTTCATCAAAAGCGGCTGGGCGGGTGGGATCGATCTGCTCGAGAACTGCTAGGCCCACGCCTTTATAGGTATATATGGGAGTAGAGATGCTGTCCAGTTCCAAACTGAAAAGGGCACGACTGAGAGAACCTGAGGGATCTATATCCTCAATAGCGTCTCCCTCTTTCAGCAGGTCGGTATTCTGAGTTTGATATCCCATTTTCTGTGCAGCCAGGATTAAGCCGTCTTCTTTTTCGGCTGCCTTCTCCAGCTCGGAGATTTTTTCATCTGCCAGTTCTTGGGATTTTCTATCTAGTACGATGGTTTGAACCCGATCTTGGACTTCTTCCAAAGATCTTTGGATTTCGGATTCTTTCTCTGTCACCTTTAAAAGCGCCGCGCCCTCTGCCAGTTCCACGATGCTTGAGATTTCATCCACGGATAGATCGGCGATAATGTCCTGTTCCTGCTGAGACAGTTGGCGCCATTCAAACAATCCCCAATCGCCATTGTCGGCGGCTTTGTTATCTTGGGATCGCTCTTTAGCCAGTAAGCCGAAGTCTTCTCCCTGCTGGATCCGATCCAAGAGGAGCTTAACATCGGACAGCACCAGGTCCCTGTCCTGGCCTTCAAAGGGGAGATAGATCCGACTCACACGTGTTGTTGGCGGCTCTTTGAATTGATCTCGGTTTTCTTCATAGTAGTCCTTGATCTCGGATTCCGAGGGTTGGATTTCCGTCTTGAGTTCTTCCGTGTTAAAAAAGACGTATTTCCCTCGTCTCTTCTCGGGGATCTGATAGTCAGCCTGGTGCTCCTGGAAATAAACCCGCAACTTCTCAATTGGAGATTCTTCTGCAATCTCCATTTTTTCATCCGGGATGATGAGGTATTCCAGCTTTGTGCTTTCGTTGGTGTTTTTATAATTTTCCCACAGTTCTTCTGGAGACACGGTAATGCCTGAGGTCAAGACCTTTACGGTTTTCTCAACCACGATGTCCTGAGCCATCATCGTTTCGTATTGGGAGACCGACATCCGGTTCCAACTCAGGATCTTTTGGTACTCCTCGAAACCGACAAACTGGCCCTCCCGTTGAAACACCGTCTTGATCCTTTCTCCGATCTCCTCATCAGTCGCGTGGATACGCATATCCCGGGCGACTTGTAGGAGGAGATGGCGCTGAATGATCTGTTCCAGCACCTGCTGAGGGATATTGAGCTGTTGGATGAAATTCTGGTCGAGCTCATTGAACTGTTGTCGGAGGTTTTCGATCTGCTGCTGAAGTCCCTGGACATAGAGGTCCGCGGAGACCTTCTCTTTTCCGATGGTGACTATGGTGTTGGAATCGCGGCCTTCTCCCAAGCGGCCGGCTCCTCCCCAAACAGCGAAGATCGAGACCAAAAATGCAATGATGACGATCCAGAGTGTGGGCGCCAATTGTTTCAAATTCTTGCGCATAGCTTTTAACATCGTTCTACCTTTCCTGTCATTGCGAGGAGCGCAGCGACGAAGCAACCTCGATGTGTTTCGCTCAAACCTTGGGTTTGTTTCGCTTCGCTCGCAATGATGCTCTTATCTATATTTCATTCTTTCAACAAAGATCTAGCAATTACGATTCTCTGTATCTCCGATGTGCCTTCGTAGATGGAAAGAACTCGGGCGTCTCGGTATAGCTGTTCGATCACGAATTCTTTGGAATATCCATAGCCTCCGTGGATCTGGAGGGCCAAGTAAGCGATCTTGTTGGCTGCCTCCGATGCATAGAGTTTCGCCATGGCGGATTGTCGGCTGAATGCTTGTTCTTGGTCGTATGTGCAGGCCGCTCGGTAGGTCAAGAGGCGGGACGCTTCCGTCCAAGTGGCGATATCCGCCAGCATGAACTGAATAGCTTGGAAATCTGCAACAGACTGACCGAAGGCCTCTCTTTGTTGGGCATATTTGACGGCTTCGTCCAAGGCTCTTTGCGCCAGGCCAACCGACTGGGCGGCAATGCCGATACGGGAACAATCCAGGCAGTGGAGAGCAATGGAGGTCCCTTTTCCTTCCTCTCCCAAAAGGGCTGTGGCCGGGACTCTACAGTCCTCTAAAACGACTTCCGCGGTTAAAGAGGCATGCAGTCCCATTTTCTCTTCGATCTTGGAGACTCGAAATCCCGCCGTATCCTTGTCCACTACAAAAGCGGACATCTTTTTTTTCCCGGAGTCGAGTTCAGTCATGGCAAAGATCACAAAAGCCCCTGCCTCGGTTCCGTTGGAGACCCAGGCCTTGGTGCCGTTCAAGATATAGCTGTCGCCCTTTCGTACAGCCTGGGTTTGCAGGCGCGTCACATCGGAGCCCGCACCCGGTTCCGTCAAGCTGAATGCACCTAGGATCTCGCCCTGTGCGGCTCTGGGAAGATATTTATGCTTCAATTCCTCAGAGCCATAGTGGTTGATGGCGTAACAAAACAAAGAGCAGTGGACAGAGAGTATCACAGCAAGTGAGGGCAAGCCTCGGCCGATTTCCTCCAGCGTGATCATCAAAGACAGATAATCGGTCTTGTTTCCCTGGTACTCCATGGGAATTGTCATGCCCAGGATGCCAAGATCTGCCAGCTTCCGGATCAGCTCCTTGGGAAATTCATGCTTTTCCTCTAAAGTTCGGGCCGCTGGGATGATTTCATTCTGTGTGAAACTCTGCATCATTTCTTTAAGCAGAGTTTGTTCCTCATTCAATTCAAAATTCATATCATATCCCTCCGCCGACTTTTGCTTCTTGAAAAAGAGGAAGGAGTTGAGTGTAGGTTTGGTCGAGCGTCTCGATCACAACTTTGGTATTTCCCACTAAAGGCATGAAATTGGAATCCCCGGTCCACCTGGGGATAACGTGGGTGTGATAGTGATGAATGACCCCTGCCCCCGCGCTTTGGCCCAGGTTCATGCCGGTATTAAATCCATGCGGTTGATAATGTTTCTTCAGGAGCGAAAGGCTCAGCTTGAGCAGGTCGTTCAGCTCATCCGTAGATGCTTTGGTCGCTTTTTCGATGGAATCCAAATGGGCCAGGGGTGCGATTATCAAGTGCCCTGGAGTGTAGGGAAATTTGTTAAGGAGGATGAAGTTATGTTCCGCCCGGGTGAGGATAAAGGCTTGAGCTGGATCTTCGGTCTTCAAAGCATTGCAGAAAACACAGCCTTTTGTTTGAAAGGCATTTTTGACGTATTCTGCTCTCCAAGGAGAGGAGATATATTCCATAGCCGGCTTTTACTGATTGATCAGATTCTTTAGGAGTTTGCTGGGTTTGAAATACAGCACTTTTTTGGCTGGAACCTCGACCGGTTCGCCCGTCCGTGGATTCCGTCCCGCCCGTCCGCCCCGATCCCTGAATCGAAAACTTCCAAATCCTCTGAGTTCGATCTCTTCTCCTCTTTGAAGTGCTGCTTTGATGGTTTGGAAAAAAATGTTGACGCCAGCTTCTGCTTCCTGCTTGGAAATGTTCATTTCCTCCGATATTTTGTTTATTAAATCAGCTTTTATCATCTTTCTTCTCCTTTTCTTTCTCCTTTTTCTGGGGTTTTTTCTTTGGGACTTCAATAATCTTGAGTTGATCTTTCATAAGATCTCCCAGAGTAATCCGGTCATCCTGATCCTGCATGTATTTTTGATATTCCCTCTTTTGCATGTCCAATTGCGCCTGTTTGAAGCTGAGAGAGATCTTTTTATCAGATTGATTGAGCCGGATGATTTTAGCGGACCTCTCTTCTCCTATGGAGAAAAACTCAGCGGGATTATCGATCTTTTTTTCATCCAATTCAGATAGAAAAACCACGCCCTCGATCCCCGGTAAAATCTCTACAAAAACACCGAAGCTCGCCAGACGTACGATCTTGACTGTGACCAGATCGCCCGTTTTGGTCCGGACAAAGAAATCTTCCCAGATATCCCCATCCAACTGTTTGATTCCAAGCGAGAATTTCTGTTTGTTAATATCAATATTTAGGATGACGGCCTCTATCTCGTCTCCCACTTTTACCACATCTGAGGGGTGTTTGATTTTCTTCCAACTCATGTCTGAGATATGTATGAGCCCTTCGACATCCTTCGCGACTTCTATAAAGGCCCCGAAATCGGTGACGCTCGTGATCTTGCCTGTAACCCGAGAGCCGGGACTGAACTTTTCGCGGATGATTTCCAAGGGATGGGGGGATGCCTGTTTGAGGCCCAGTGAGATGCGTTTTGTCCCCGGGTTGAGGTCGAGGATAGTGACGGTGACCTCTTCGCCCACGGAAAGGAGCTTCTTGGGGTGGACCATCTTACGGGACCAGGAGAGGTCGGATATATGCACTAAACCCTCGACTCCCTCTTCAATCTCCACGAAGGCCCCAAAATCGGTCAAACTTACGATCTTGCCTATGATTTTCTGGCCCACGTTATAGCGGATATCCAGATTTTCCCAGGGATCGGGAGTCAATTGCTTATAGCCAAGAGAGATCTTTTCCTCTTTTTCATCAAAATCCAGCACCATGACTTCGACTTCCTGGCCGTTCTGCAGCAGTTCGGATGGGTGATGGATCTTTCCCCAGGACATATCTGAAATATGCAGCAAGCCCTCGATACCTCCCAGGTCAATAAAAGCCCCGAAGTTTGTCAGGGATTTGACCTTACCCTTGAATGTCTTTCCCTTGTCCAACTGGGCAAAAACCTGTTTTTTTCTCTTTTCTTTTTCATCTTGAAGAAGGAGCTTGCGCGAGACTACGGCATTTTCTGTCCTTCTGTCGAATTTGAGGACCTTGAATTTGAAGCGCTTTCCCACTAACTGCGTGGGGTCTTTGATCATCTTGACGTCGGCATGAGACTCGGGAAGAAAGGTGTTGATCCCCACATTGACGGTATAGCCGTTTTTAACCTTGTCCACGATCTTGCCGATGATCCAATTGTTGTGTTGAAAAGCCATATCCAGGTTGTCAAGAGCTTTTATGGCGTTGGCTCTCCTTTTAGAGAGGATTAAATATCCCTCCTTGGGGTGGCTTTTTTCCAGGATGGCTTCGACTTCGTCTCCCGATTTCAAGGATTTCAATTCCTGCGGATCCAAAAAATCTTCATTTGGGATAATTCCCTCTGACTTGGAGCCTATGTCGACCAGCACGTGGCCGGAAGTCAGTTTAATGACTGTCCCTTTGACAAGCGTCCCCGGAGTCAGTTCGTTGGCATTGAACTGGTATTTGTCAAGCAGATCGGCGTAGTCTTCAGAACTTATATCTTCGTCATCTTTAAGTTTTTTGTTTAGCTCTGACATTGAACTTTCCTTTCGAATTGATATTGGCTTTTGAATATAGATTCAGTTTTTCGCGATTACAATCTCCAACCTGGGTCACTAGAATAAAAACTCGTGAATGATCCAGATCCTAAAAGAGTAATCCGATAGTCTATACAAGTGAGGTTTCTTTGTCAATCCTAAATATAGGTAAAATCTTAACTTAGCTTGCCCAAAGGGTAAAAAATATTGATCATAAATTAAAGCACATTTTAACCGAATCGATCAGAATGATATTTCCTGGACTCAAATTAACATCGTAATATTGCTATGATTGCAGGCATTATCAATATGATTAAGTCAGGTTAGCCTGAACTATTCATAAATTTGACCGACACCGAGATATATATTCATTATAATCAACCTATTACTCAATTCATCTTGCAGCATTGTGATTGAAACATTTTCCAAAACTTTTTCTAAGAATAAGTC
>JAUWSR010000052.1 GCA_030609975.1 Acidobacteriota bacterium
ATTCACACGCTGAAAAAACAGCATCTCAGAGGGTAGAGTGACAATTTTAATTTGGAAATCAGCGAATGATATCAAAGCAGCACAAGCTGCCAGCAAGGCAAAATAGAGATTTTGCCGTGAGCTGGGATAGAAGACAAAGAGAAAAAAATGAAACAACGCAAAGGTCAGACTCAGCCCCACGATCAAAGTCTGATGCCGGGTAGTCCGTCTTAACTGCTTCGTATAAACAACTCTTCCTTCCTTATAATCAGTCAGGCTGATGGAAAAAAATGCATCCAACCCTTGACGGAGAGGCTCTTCCTGAAAGAACCTGGAATATCGGATGGCCAAAACCTGCTCTTTTGAGTCACCGATTGAAGCAGGCGGGGTACGAAAGACGATAAGTTGGGGCTCGGCCACAAAAGCAATCCTGGAATCGGTATTTTCAGGCGAAGAGCCGACCCGTCCGATCCGGTGTACCAGCTCGCCGTTTTGGTATATCTCCAAGGCCCCAGCGCATTTGACAAGCATTGCTTTGGCCTTGTTCCATTCAGCGGGGTCAACTTTCAGGTGTATGCGGAACCACCCAACACCACTCCAATCATCTGAAGGAAAGGTTCCCAAGGGCAGCTTATCCCACCCACTGTCGTTGAAATCGGGTCGAGCCCAAGCAGGACTGTCTCCAGCCAGGAAAAACCAGTCTTCCGGCCAAACAACCGCCTGCTCTTCTTGAGCAGCGAGAGGAAAAATATAAAACAGCAATAAAAAAAACAGAAGCAAGGTACGATTAATATAGTGCATATTCACAGTACAGGCATTTTATCCTGTTACCCAAGCTAACACAATCATAATGACCCTTATTCTTGGCTTCTCCCATGGGAACGAGGAACGGTTGATTATCTCCTGGGTAGTGGAATATATTGAGTATAGAGATTGACATTTGACATAAAATTCGGCATCATATACTATGATTTCCATAGGATTAATAAGCTTTGAAGGAGGATGGAAATGAAAACTGTTAGAGTCATAACATATCTATGCTTGGGGATTGGTGCCCTCGCTTCTCTGTACTCCTGCACTAATTCCACAACTCCGGAGCCGGAAATACGTTCCACAGCCGCTTTGCAAATTGCGGTAGAGGGAGCGCCTCTTTTATTGATCTACAACTGGAACAGCGGCTCTCACTGCTTAGAAACTAAAATCACTCTTACTGAGAACGCTGGGATCAGCACCACCATCAACAAGGTTGACCTCAAGTTTTTGAAAGGCAGCACCGTAAGAGAAACCCGCACTCTATCAGGTGGAAATCTGGCTGCCAACGGAAAGCTCTCTTTTGATGTCAACCTATGCATTTCTGATATTCACGACGCACTGAGTATCGATGTCGCCGGCGTCAATGCCAACAATCAGCAAATCACATCCAGCAAGAATGTAAATATCGAATATATCTCCAATCTCCAGGGGACCTATGAAGGGCCCTCCATGGGCGTAAATGGCGGAATCAAATTCACGGACAACCTGACTCTAGAGATCACCCAAGAAGGCAAGATCCTCACCGGAAGCTGGGCTATCGCTGACGGAGGACCTTCCGGAACCCTGTCAGGAACGATCGTGGGTGACGATGTGACCGCCATAATGGAGCTGGTCATACCCTGTACCGGGCTCTTGAACGTAGAGGCAACTATCGAAGGCAATGGATTTTTATTTAAGGGCCTGTTCAAGGGAACCACCTATTGCAGAGGTGATATGGAGGGGGAGTTTTCGGTTAATCGTCAATGAGCTTCTCTGAATTCCGGCGGTTCCTTTTACCTGTAAGTTTTGTCCTTGTAGTCACCTGCGCCCTTCCTGCTTGGGCTCAGAACGCCATCGATTTCTCGCTCAAAGATCTCGAAGGAAAGACCGTTCGTCTAGCTGAACAATTGGGGGAGGACATCATCCTCTTGAATTTTTGGGCGACCTGGTGCACACCTTGTACAAAAGAGCTGCTGCATTTCCAGAAACTGCATGAAGCCTACACAGGAGAAGGTCTCCAAATTTTTACCATCAGTGTGGACGGCCCGCAGTCTTCTTCCCAAGTAAAACCCTTTATGCAGAGGTACCAATACACCTTTCGGGTGCTGCTGGATGTGAACTCACAGGTTGTCGCGCTCTATAATCCACAGGTTATACTCCCTTACTCTCTGCTCATCGACAGGCAGGGACGGATTCGTCATGTACAGCAGGGATACAGCCCCGGAGATGAGAAGCTATTAGAGGAAAGGATCCTGCAGCTGCTGGCAGAAGAGAGCACAGCCCCAGAGAAAAAGATCTCGTTCACTGCCAATGAAGCCTTCCTGTACCGGAATTTCAGCGATGATAATTACGTCGAAGAGGTTAGAGAAGGCCGAGCTTCCCAGTTGATCAATCAGTTCGATCTGACCCTAGCCGCCGGAGATTTCCTGGCCGGGATTCGTTTAGATGCAGATATTGATTTCAGCCCCTGGCGTGATAATTACAGCTTAGCGAAACGTTATGTCGCCTGGAATAAGAGTGGCTGGAGTTTATGGGCCGGCGATTATTACTACCAGTTAGGACGCGGACTCACCTTCAGCATGTTGAAGGTATTCGAACAGGAAGGATTGGAATTTATTCTCGATACCACGGTGGACGGAGGAAAAGTAACCTTTGGTAGGGGGGCATTTTCTGCGGATGTTTTTGGGGGATGGATAGATCACTTCGATTCCGATCTCAAAGATGTCGTTTATGGTGGGACCCTAGGCTGGAACCAACAAAACCTGGGCGAATTAAGAGTCAATTTTCTCGGCTCCGAGCTAGAAAAGGGCTCTGCCCGGGGAAACAAAGCGGCAACTCTAGAATCTTTTAGCTTAAACCTCCCTAATATTGCTGGTAAAGCTCAATTTTATGGGGAGTTTGCGCTTATCCAAAAGACTCGGTACTTTTCTGAAGATAGCATCAACGGCCATGGCATTTATTTTGACTCCAGCTTAGCTTTGGGAAATTTCACGTTTCTCATCGAGTTCAAGGATTATCTCCATCTGGATTTTGAATACAACCGGCCTCCCCTTATTGAGAGTGAAGAGCTTCCGATTTTAGCAAATCAGTTTATAAAAGATGCCCGGGACGTGACGGGCATCACAAGCCGGCTCGATTATTACTCACCGTCTATTTCGACGCTATTTTTTAGTAAACTCGCATTCTTTAAGGAAAAGCCGAATACTTTTCCTAGAGACGTGGTCCACGTCTATGGCGGGGTGGAAAAGAACTTCAAGGAAACCGGCTGGATCAAACTGATCGCCGGCTACAGGAATGAAGACACCACTTCCCTCGCCTATTACTACACAAGCGGCAGCACGCCTCACATTCAAATAAATCTGAGCTATCCAATTACAGAACGATTCAGCCTGGAGGGAGATTTCGAAGCCAAAAATTTCAAAGGCAACTGGGTTAGCTATTATGAACGGCGCTCTTTCCTATCTGTTCATCATGCCTCACGTTGGATCCTGACACTGCTTTTCGATCAGACCAGTGACCCGTTGGTGCGCGCTGTCAAAGATAAAAGAGATTGGTTAGGTTTACAGCTGGAAATAAAATTCACTCCCGCCAACTCCGTGCGCATCTTCTACGGTTCTGACAAAGGTGGAGTCAAGTGTTCCGGCGGGATCTGCAAATTCTTCCCTCCCTTTGAAGGATTACGGCTTGAAGGAATTTTTAGATTCTAGCGAAAAATATGGGGTGTTGTTTATTAAGTTATTTATTTTCAACAGGTTGCGTAAGTCGGAGCACTATTTATAGTTCAAGACAATGAACTGCAGGGAGGATGGGGGAGATTTGGGATTGAAAGAGAAGGAGTTGCCGTCAAGTTTTTCGGAGTTAGCTTTACCCTGGATGTAGTCTTCTCCGGAATACGGCAGAAATTGAGCCTGGTCCGTCTTAAAATGCATCGGGAAAACGATCATTCGTGGCTTTAGCTGCATAACCACCTTGTCGGCAGACTCACCGAATATGGTGTAGGTGCCTCCGACAGGAATCATCAATACATCGATCTTGCCGATCTTTTGAACCTGCGCATCTGTCAGAACATGACCCAGGTCGCCTAGGTGGGCCACGCGGATTCCGTCGAATTCGTAGATAAAGATGGCATTCTTCCCCCGCTGGGAACCCTGCGTATCATCATGAAAAGAATCGACAGTAAAAAACCGGACATCCTTGATCTTCCGATCGATCACCTCGCCTGAAAGCCCCCTGAGAACAATGGGACTACCGGATACAGCGTCCACCTTATTGTGATCTCCGTGCTCATGAGAGACGGTCACAATGTCAGCTTTTATGTCGCTGGGAATCTTGTAGCCGGCAATCTGCATGGGGTCGACGATGATCTTGGTATTCTGGGATGTGACCATAAGGAAGCAGCCTTGACCGAACCACCGGAATGTCACTTCTTGAGCTTTTAAGCTCAAACCCGTCCATGACAGCATTGAAAAACATAGAAACACAAGAATTCCTTTTTTCACGACCATTCTCCTTTCAGATTCATGAAGAAATATTTTTTAGCTCTGGCCCTCCGGCGGCTGCACGGGAAGCCTGATCATAAAACTGGTTCCTTTATTCACTCCGCTTGTTACATCGATAATGCCGCCGTGTTCCTCCACTATACGATAACAAATGGCCAAACTCAATCCAGTTCCGACTCCCACTCCTTTGGTAGTAAAGCCCGGTTCAAAGATACGGTTCAAATATTCTTTGGGGATCCCTTTGCCGTTATCGATAAAATGGATGTAGATATTTTCCTTGTCAGACCGGGTTTTAATTTCGATCTTTCCTCTATGCTCGACCGCATCCAAAGCATTCTCGAGGATGAGCAAAAAGAGTTGATTGAGCTGACTTGGTCGACAATAAATTTCCGGCAAGTCGCCATAGTTTTTGATGATCTCGACATGTTCTTGAGGTTTGCTAAGAAGCAGAGTGATCGTATCATCAAGCCCTTGATGCAGCTCACAGGTTTGACATTCGGCTTCGTCCAGAAAGGCAAAGCTGCGCAGAGCTTTTACGATCCTATCGATTCGAAGCGCTGCATTTCCTGTAGACACATTGAGATCCACAACTGTTCTTAGGGCTCTTTGGACTTTCATATCTCGACAGTTCTGACTCCCCGCTTCTAAAGCCTCGCTAATGAGTCTTAAGGCCCTCTTGGCCGTATCCGCGTTCGAGCTGATAGAACCCAAGGGAGAATTGACCTCATGTGCGACACCTGCCACCAGGCTCCCCAAGGACGCCATTTTTTCTGATTGTACCAACTGCGCTTGGGTATCCTGAAGCTTGATATTGGTCGATTTGAGCTCCTGGGCGTACTTAGAGATAGATTCCTTCAAGGATATCTCTTTTAGACGGGCCATATAGAGGCGGTGCCGGATCTGGTATACAAAACCGGTGACCACGGTACACAAACATGTAGCCAGGATCAAAAACATGAACGCCTCGCCTCTTATGACCAGAACATCGTCCGCTCCGGGTGAGGGAAATATCCTTACAGCAGTCGTGAAGATAAAGACAATGAATATTCCCATAAAAGTCACCTGCCAAGGCCTGAATGTCATTACCCCGGCTCCGACCAGAAGATACAGCATAAGCCAGGCCGGAGTGCGTGTGATGTCGCCATTGAGCACCCCGTCCCAAATGTCTACAAAACACAATGTGAGAAGAAGCAGCAAAATGAGGGCCCGTCCGGCCTGAGGCCCTTGAGAAAACCGCGACATGTAGATGCAGATAAAACCCAGAGCCAGCACAAAAACTTTGTCCAATACCATAAATGTATCGATACCGAGGTGACTGGCAGTGTGTACCAAAACCGGCTGTTTATCCAGTATCAGCGTATATGTCACTAAAATAACCCCAGTCGCACCAATAGCCAGGGTTCCGGCCACCTTCATTCCAATGCGGGTCAGTTTTCCCAGGTAATTTTTGAATTTAGGATCACGTTCATATCGATCCGGGATAAAGTATGGCAGCCAATCGAGAAAAGCTTTTCTAACAGATACCTTCATCCGCCTCCCCTTTAGCTCAGTAGGCAATATCGCGGGTTGCTTAAGGTATCGTACGACCCAATGCAGAGCCTGTCAACTTCTTATCCGTGAGGGGAGGTACTTATGATCAAAAGGGCACCTGCAACCGGACGAGGACCGATGATGTCTGAAGGGCTGTTTACAACACGATTCCGAATAACCATGGTCGATGGTTCGCTGCGCAAAAACCGGATGGATCTGTCCAACAAGAATGAGCATAACAAACAACAGGATGCAAAGCCCAAACTGAAAACCGATCCTGCTCCGGCGTTGCTCAGGTTTCATTTGTTGTCCTTCAGCGGAGACATAAAGCCGCCCAGCGTCCGTTGCGATAGAGGGGTCATCAAGCGACAACAGCAGATCTCCAGGTCCCCACCAAAGATGAATTCTCCCAATTCCATGGCTTTGTTCCTGGTTATATCCAGAATCCTTTCACCCGGTTCTTGGAACCAGTGCATTTTCAGAGATCTTCCCTTCCCGGATTTATAATCCCAGACCCCCTTCACCTCGCCATTTACCAGGATGGTGGAGGTGGCATTTCCGCCCCGATCATAGATATAGGGGAAATATTCAGGTTGAAGATATCTGCTCCGGTCTTTGTATCCCATTAGATATGGATCGAGCAGGGGAAGCAGACTGACCTCCTCACCGATGTCTTCCCTATATGACTCCATATGCGCCCGCTCGGCCTTCAACATCCAATAATTCCTCTTTAGCCCGGAGATCTCGACTTCACAGAGTTCTTTCTCTCTCTGCTGCAGGATTTTTTTTACCTCTCCTTTGCGGAAACTCGTCCACCAGGAAACATCTTCCAGCGTGACCGGCCCGAATGTTTCGAGATACTGCTGCACAATATACCTGCGCGCCTCCTCCTCAGTTATCTTATCCAGATCGAGATCCGGGAAATAGTCTTTCATGGCGTAATAGGTGTGAAGATTGCTCAACCAACCGGCCCGCTGCAGACCTCGGATGAGGGACCCCTGGTCACACATAAGGTTTAGGAGAGGCGAGATATGCTCGACCGACTCGAGCTCGGCTTTAACCTCTTTAGCAGTCAGCCCTCTTCCTTTAAACAGAGGCAAGATCCGTTGACAAAGCCTGAGATATTCTTCATGGGTCAGACCGAGATGGGTAAGATAGACATCGGCCCTCGGTATGAGCATACTGCGAATGGCTGCAAACGCAGCAGGTATATTTTCTTTGGGCAATACATACACCGTCTTGCGTACAAAACGCACTTTGCCCAGGAGTTTTTTTCCTTCCCAAAACTCATCCAAATCCTGCCGGTTGAAATGCTTCAGCCGGGCATATAAAGAAAGATAAGGAGAGAGAGGATCTGTGGCATGCAGTCCGATGATATCATCTACAACTTCGAGGATATTTTTTCCCTTCGATTTTGCAGTCAGATGTTGTTTTTTGAGACCCCAACGGTTCATCCGGATGCGATCGATCTTTTCACTCATCCTTAACTCTTTCGCCTGACAGGATCAAGCCCGGGAGGCCTTAAGCGCAGCCGAGATGAGGGCATTCCAGACCGGAGCGTAGGGCGGCGCATAGGCTGCATCAAACCAACCCAGGTCCTCGATATTCATCCCTACAAATACCGCCACCGCGGCCGGATCGATAAATTGGGCGGCGTTGGCACTACAGACAGCCACAGCACCGATCATGGCACCAGATTCTTCTTCACAGATCACTTCCACCTTCGCCAGCTCATTGCCTGGATAGTAGCCGGCTTTATCCGTCCTCTGAGCCTTGAATCTGCGTGCTGCGATCCCCTCTTTCTCAGCTTCTTCCAAACTCAAGCCTGTCTTCGCCAGGGAGAGTTCAAAAAACTTTAGGATCTGGGTGCCTACGATCCCAGGGAACTCGAACTTCCCCCCCGCCATGTTGATGCCGGCGATACGGCCCATCTTATTGGCGGTTGAACCTAGAGGAAAATAGACATTGCGGTTCAAGATCCTGTGGTAAACGGCCGCACAGTCTCCCGCCGCGTAGATATCCTTATCGCAGGTCAATCCGGTGCGGTCGGTGATAATGGCTCCATTTTTTTTGGTGTTCAGTTTATCGCGGCAGAAGGAAGTAGCAGGCGACGTTCCTACAACAGAAAACACCACATCCGTCTCGAACTCCTGTTGGTCACTCTGCAGCAGCAGCCGATCCCCATTTTTTTCTACGGACTGAAGAGCCACATTACCTAAAAACTGGATTCCTTTCTCTTTGATCTTTTCCGCCACAGCCTTTCGGACCATCGCCGGCCAGACAATGGCCGGTTCGGGAAAGATGTCGAAAAGCGAAACCTCCAGGCCCCGTTTGTGCAGGGCTTCCGCCACCTCCAGCCCCACATTACCGGCACCAACGACAGCTGCCTTTTTAGGAGTTTTTTCTTCCAGGTACGCGATGATAGACATTAAATCAGGGATGGTGTGGACGGTGAATACACCATTCAGGCTGTAATCAATAAAAGGAAGCTTTTTGGGAGACGCCCCTGTAGCGATCAGGAGTTTCTGGTATCCTTCCCGATACACTTCTGCCGTTTCCAGGTTTTTTATCTCAACCTCATGCTCCAGAGGATAAAGCGCGACGGCTTCCCTGAGTATCTCCACAGAAACACCCCGCATTTTCTCAAACGATTCTGGTGTAAAATATATGAGCTTCTGGGGCGAGGCAATGTCTCCGGAGATCACATAGGGGATTCCGCAGGCACCGTAGGAGATGACACGGCCCTTATTGATAACCTTTATCTTAGCTTGCGGATGCTTTCTCTTGACCTGTCCTGCGGCGGAGAGGCCGGCAGCATCCGCTCCGATGATCAAATAATCCCACATGGCTTCCTCCAGATTGGGCTGAGATGCCCTTTCACTTTAATCCATGTTATTTCTCATTGCAACTACAGCGATTGGGACACAACGAAGTCGACGTGCTGAGATCGGCTCGCCCGAAGGGTGAAAGATGCAGACAATAATAACTTTGATTTACAGATTGAGAGTGTCGGCAGATTTCATGAATAATTCAGAGGCTATTCCTTTATCCAAGGCGGTTAGGTTAGAATAGGTGAAATGCTATGGCAGTTCTTAGAACTAGCATCAAACGAACCAGAAGGATTTTCATATGCTTGAAAATTTAGATCTCACCAAAAAACTGGGAAAATCGGAATACAAAAAAGCAATGGATGAGCTGGAGATCCAAGCAGGGAAGCTGCAGAGGGAAGCCCGCGAATTGGGTATCCCTGTGATTTTATTGTTCGAAGGCTGGGATGCAGCCGGCAAAGGCACCTTAATAAATCGCTTATCCCTTTCTCTGGATTCGCGTGGATTTGTAGTCTATCCCATCAATCCTCCCAACGAAGAAGAACGCTTCCGTCCTTTTCTATGGCGGTTCTGGACCAAGATCCCCCTGCGAGGACGAATGACCATCCTCGATCGCAGCTGGTGCGGCCGCGTTCTGGAAGACCGGATCGACAAAGCCGTCAAGAGCCGCATCTGGCAGAAGGCCTACGACGAGATCCTTTCCTTCGAAAGACAACTCAGTAACGACGGCTATCTTATTATGAAGTTCTTCCTGCACATCAGCAAAAAGGAACAGAAGAGAAGATTCAACAACCTTCGGGAAAATCCAGCCACTGGTTGGCGTGTCACCGAAAAGGATCTAAGGCACCACAAGCAGTACGATGAATACAGCACCGCTTACGAGGACATGCTCACAAAGACCCACACCGAAGGAGCACCCTGGACGATCATCGAAGCCCACGACCGACGTTATGCATCCGTCAAGTTCTTCAAAACCTTTTGTTCCTTGCTGTCCCGCCGGATTCAAGAACTGAGATCCGCAGATAACCATATGCCCTCCTCGCCCAGCATACCACCTGAACTCGCTCCGCCTCCGGTTTCCATACTGGATAACGTCGACCTCACCAAAACCTTAGAAAGGGAAGAGTACAATTCCCTATTGAAACCCCTGCAGGAGAAGATCCGGGAATTGGAGCACGAAATGTACATTCGCCGCATTCCTGTTGTCATTGTATATCAGGGTTGGGATGCAGGAGGAAAGGGCGGCAACATCCGGAGAATGGTCCAGAACATGGACCCTCGCGGCTACGAGGTCGTATCCATTGCAGCCCCCAACGAGATCGAAAAGCAACATCACTATCTCTGGCGGTTTTGGAATAAATTCCCTAAAGCCGGACATTTCGCCATCTTTGACCGTTCCTGGTATGGCCGGGTCATGGTGGAGCGTATTGAAGGCTACTGCACCGAAACGGAATGGAAAAGGGCCTATTTCGAGATCAACGAAATGGAGGAGCAGTGGACCAATTTCGGGACGGTTATTTTTAAATTCTGGCTGCACATAAGTCCTAAAGAAAAGCTCCATCGTTTCAAACTACGTTATAGTATTGAACACAAGCAGTGGAAGATCAATGAAGAAGACTACCGAAACCGAAAAAAACGAGATCTATATAAAGAAGCGGTGGATGAAATGCTCTACCGCACCAGCACCAGCTATGCGCCCTGGACTATCATCGAGGCCAACTCGAAACTTTATGCTCGCACCAAAGCACTGCAGACGGTTGTTCGTACTTTAGAAAAAGAAATCAGCTAGAGAAGGAATGATCATGAAAAACATCCGTATCCTATACATCGAGGATGAAAAGCAGCAGCGAAAGGATCTCTCAGAGGTCCTTAAAAACAAGGGATACCGCGTCACAACCGCCTGCTCCGGAAAGACGGGACTCAGCCTGTTTCAACGAAGACGCTTCGATGTCATCTTGTGCGACCTCAACATGCCTGAAATGGGTGGCTTGGAGGTGCTGGAGCAAGCAAAAAAATCAAATCCGGACATCCCCTTCATCATGCTCTCCTCCCGAGGTTCGGTCAAAGAGGCCGTACGCTCCATTCGCAAAGGAGCTCACGACTTTATCCTGGAGCCCCCCCATCCTGACGAGCTCGAAATCACCATCGACAATGCCTTCGAAATAAGCCGGCTCCAACAAAAACTCTTGAGCTCTCAGACAGACTATAAAAGACTTGTGGAGAATGTCCCGGATGTTATTTACTCCCTGGATCCCAAGGGCAGATTCATCAGCATAAGCCCGGCCTCTGAGACTGTATTAGGCTATAAGCCTTCGGAACTGGTTGGTACGCCCATGTTCGATATTCTTCATCCGGAAGACCAGGGAAGGGTCCGCCAAGGATTCCTGGAGTCCCAAAGATCCGGAAAAGGGCAGCTCCGGAAGCTCGAATTCAGATTGGTCACAAAGTCTGGAGAAATTCGTCATTTTGAAGCGCGAGGACGTACAACTATGGAAGATGGACGCGTGGTCCGCGGAGATGGGATAATCCGAGACATTACTGAGTTAAAACGGTCTTTTGACAACATCCAAACCATCGTCAATGCCTCGCCCATCCCGGTGCTTGTCAGCCACCTCTCGGACGGCACTATCATTTTCATTAATCAGCACATGGCACGCTTGCTGGGATACAATTCCTCCAAGATCAAAGGTCAAAAGACTCCGGATTTTTATGACAATCCCGAGGACCGCAATAAAGTGACCGCAGCCCTGCAAGAAGACGGTCATGTGCACAATCAACTGATCCGGATCAAAAAAGCTGACGACAGCCGGATCTGGGTTCTCTTTTCGACGGAGCTTGTGAACTTGGGAGAGGAAAAGGTCGCTCTCACGGGATTATACGACATCAGCGAACGGATCGAAATGGAACAGGCCCTCGAACTGGAGCGGAATTTTGTGAACGCAGTTCTGGATACAGCCGGTGCTCTGGTCGTTGTCGTTGATCGAGAAGGACGCATCGTACGCTTCAACCGCTTCTGCAAGGAGGTCACTGGCTATACTTTCTCAGAGGTGGAAGGAAAACAATTTTGGGAGCTCTTCCTTATGCCTGAGGAAACGGAGTCCGTGAAAGCTGTATTCCAGAAGCTGCTGGCCGGCCAATTTCCCAGCAAAAACGAAAACTATTGGCTCACCAAGTCCGGGAACCGGCGCTTGATCGATTGGTCCAACACAGCCCTTTTGGATAATGCCGGCGAGGTGGAATACATCGTGGCCATCGGCATCGATATATCGGAACACCGCGAGATGGAGATGGCCCTTTTGGAAAGCGAACAGAACTATCGTGAACTCGTCGAGTATGCCAACAGCATCATATTGAGATGGAACCGGCATGGAGAGATCCGTTTTTTTAATGATTTTGCGCAGAAATTTTTTGGCTACAAGGAAAAAGAGATCATCGGTAAGAATGTCATGGGCACCATCGTTCCGGAAACGGATTCTTTCGGCCATGACTTAAGAGCCATGATCGCAGACATTGAGAAGAACCCGGAAAAATATGTCAGCAACGAAAATGAGAACATGAAGCGTAACGGCGAGCGCGTTTGGATATCTTGGAGCAACCGGCCGATCTATGATGAGGAAGGCAATCTCCATGAGATCTTGAGTATCGGGAAGGATGAGACCGAACGCAAAAAGGCCCAAAAAGCTCTTCAGGACACTCAGGCCCAGCTCATCCAGGCCGACAAACTGGCCTCTCTGGGACAATTGGTCGCAGGAGTCGCCCATGAGATCAACACACCCATGGGTGCGCTTAACAGCATGCATGATACTCTCTTCCGCACACTGGATAGAATCCAGGATATTATCTCACAGGAATTTCCGAAGGATCATCCACAATTCTCCAAAATTGAAACGTCCTTTCGCGTGATCGAAGAGGCCCATCAGGTGCTCTGCAGCGCCACCGACCGTGTCATCTCGATCGTCTCACGTTTGAGAAGTTTTGCCCGTTTGGACGAGGCCGAATTAAAGACCGTCGATATCCACGAAGGCATCGAAGATACCTTGGTCCTGATCCACAATGAGATCAAGCATCACATCACGGTCATAAAAGAGTTCGGAGATGTTCCACACCTTGCCTGCTATCCAAGCCAGCTGAATCAGGTCTTCCTCAACCTCCTGATCAACGGCAAACAGGCCATCCTGGATCTCAAAAAGAAGGGTACGATTCGTTTGACAACTTTTGTACGAAAAAACCGGGTCTATATCAAATTCAAGGATGACGGTATAGGCATACCTCAAGAAAATCTGCACAGGGTGTTCGACCCGGGTTTCACCACCAAAGGTGTAGGTGTAGGCACGGGTTTGGGTTTGTCTATCTGCTACCAGATCATCCAAAACCACCGGGGTGAACTGAGGGTGGACAGCCAACCAAAGAAGGGCAGCACCTTTACCATCATCCTTCCCATGAACCTGGAGAAGATAATGGAAGACATTCCCAATAACTAATGATAAATATCCTGCGCAGACTCTTTAATCTTCATGAGGGCGAAGGCCCCAAAGCCTCTCTGATGTTCATCTATGGACTGCTCATCATCTCCGTTGTAATAATGTTGAAATCGGTCAGGCTCTCTCTTTTCGTCACCGAGTCCGGCGCCACAAGACTGCCTTATGTCTACGTGCTTGTAGCCCTCGCTTCAGCTTTCGTCGCTTGGTTCTATTCAAAGCACTCCAAAAACATCAAGCTCAATCAAATCATCTACGCTACCTTCAGTTTCTCTATTCTTTTTCTACTTGTCTTTTGGTTCCTGCTTAAAATCGAGTTTCAAGCCGGATGGCTCCCCTATGTGCTTTACGTCTGGGTAGCCATATTCAGCGTCCTCACCGGAAACCAATTTTGGCTTCTAGCCAACGATATTTATGATGCACGCGAAGCCAAACGACTCTTCGGATTCATTGGCGCGGGGGCCATATCTGGGGGGATATTGGGAGGATTGTTGGTCAATTTTCTGGCAATCCGCATTGGAACAGCCAATCTGATCTTTTTCTGCATTGGATTCATACTTCTGTGTCTGTTCATCGTCTATTGGATCTGGAAAAAAAGCACACACTATTTGGTTAGAAAAAAGCAAAGGAGCGGAGTCCGTGTAATCCAGGCCTCTTCCTCCGACAATCCCCTAAAGCTCCTGACCTCATCAAAACACATCGTCTATTTATCCTGTATTATCAGCCTGGGTGTGATTGTGGGAAATATGGCGGACTATCAATTCGGGGTGATCGCTGAACGGACGTTTACAGACGTAGATCGCTTGACAGCGTTTTTCGGCCTGATGTCTTTCCTTCTGAGCATTCTTTCCTTGGGTATACAGCTTTTTATAACCGGCCGCGTGCTGAGATCCCTGGGCGTTATCGCCACCCTGTTCTTCCTGCCGGTCGGACTGCTTATTGGTTCCGTAGCCATATTCATCAGTCCTACACTATGGTCCGCCATTCTGATTCGGATCAGCGACGGCAGCTTCAAACACTCCACCAATCGTTCCGGCCTGGAGCTCCTGGCCTTGCCCATTCCACCGGATATTAAAACAAGGGCCAGAACCATTATCGATGTGTTCTTAAAAAACTTTGCCCGTGGTCTAGCTGGAATCGGATTGATCGGACTAACGCTAGGACTGAGGCTTTCGCTACCTTTTATCAGCCTCATCATGATCGCTTTTATCCTCCTCTGGGTCACCCTGATCGTCAAAGCTCGACGTGAATATGTAGAGGCTTTCCGACAAGCTATCGAGAAACGCACCATCAATCTGGACGAACAAGCCTTGAACCTGGAAGACGCCGCAGTATTCGAGAGCTTTCTCAAGACCTTGGAGGGGAAAAGCGAGCGTCAGATCCGGTATGTGTTGAACCTGCTGGAAGATGTGGAAAATAAAGAGCTCATCCCGCATCTTAAAAGGCTGATCGACCATCCTTCACCTGATATCAGGGCCTTGGTGCTGCGAATGAGCCAAAAATATCAAGAACTCGATCTCTCCGCCAACGCACAAGAATTGATAGAACACCAGAACCTGAAGCTGCAGAGCGAAGCGGTCTGCTATTTGTATAAAAAATCGACGGATAGGATCTCGACCTTGAAAACCTATCTCGAACATGACGATCACCGTGTAAGAGTCGCC
>JAUWSR010000221.1 GCA_030609975.1 Acidobacteriota bacterium
CAGGCTCCCATGTCATTCTCATGGCTCAGCCGATGAGACTCTGGGCAAAATATCTTCTCGAAGTCCAAGGTCAACCACCGATGGAACAGCCCTCGGATGTTACGGCCTGGACGCAGGGATACATGACAGGTGTGGATGTTTTCCAGGTTAACAAAGCCTTCTCTGCCGAATTGTCTCTTGTTGATGAAGTATCATCACCGGATGGATCGGTTGACTCCAAGGCCGATTACGCTTATGTCTTCTCTCACCAGATGAACAATGCCTCCATCGCCATAAACAGGCTGCTCAAGGCCGATCACGACGTATTTCTGGCCGCAGAAGCGTTCACAGATGACGTAGAATGGCCGGCCGGAACGGTGATTGTGCATTCCACAGACGGCATGCACAAAGTCATGACCGACATGGCGAAAGATCTACACCTCGCTATCCATGCGATAAACAACAAACTTAATATCAAGACCTTGAAACTGAAACAACCGAAGATCGGCCTTTATCTTCCTGTTACCGGAAGGAAGGGCAACATGGAAGAGGGGCACACAAGATTGATTCTCGAGAAACACGAGTTTCCTTTTGAACAAGTGTCTGATCCTGAAATCATCGAAGGGAATCTCAGAGATAAATATGATGTGCTCATCATGGCCGATGGGTTCGCCAAAGCTTTTTACGACGGCCCGCCGCAACCACATCCTTTGGCCACCCGGGGTCTCGGGAAAGAAGGGGCCCTTAGCCTCAAAGAATTTGTCGAGAAGGGAGGGATATTCATCGGGAACGGAAACGGAGGCGGCCTGTTTCCGATCGAATACTTCGGCGAAGGATTAGGAGTTAAACAAGCAGATAGGAAAGGTCTCTTCTGCCCTGGCTCGATACTCAGAATAAACGTGGACAACACCCATCCGATCGGGTATGGAATGCAGGACGAAACCGCTGCTTTCTTCTGGAAGAGCCCGGTCTACGATACGACAACAGCACAGACAGTGGCGTCCTATGCAGAGAAAAATGCTCTCATGAGTGGATGGATTAAAGGAGAGGATAAACTGTTTAACAAAGCGGCTATCGTGGATGTACCGCTTGGGGAAGGGCGAGTGATTCTTATCGGATTCAGCGTGCTGCAAAGGGGTCAAGCCATCGGGACATTCAAGCTTCTCTTCAATGCCATACACTATGGCGGAGCTGAATTTACAGCACTTCAGTAAATCAAAATATTCCACAAAGGAAGGGTTGTTTGAGCTCTACGGCAACAACTTCTTGAGGACAGGCAGGTCGACATTCCCTCCGCTGAGAACGACAGCCACGCACGAGTCACCCGTTAATCCCGGAACTTTACCGTTCACTAGCGCTGCTAGAGGAACGGCGCCAGAGGGTTCGACCAGAAGCTTTGCCCGCTCGAGAAGCAGCAACATCGCCGATTTGATCTCGTCTTCAGTTACTAGAACTACCTCATCGACGTTGTCCCTGACAAGCTGAAAAGTGATCTCACCCGGCCTCTTCAGGGCCAACCCATCAGCAATAGTCTTGACATCGGAGAGTTCTTCGACCTTCCCCGATTTCAAGGAAGCATACATGGCCGCGGCGCCCTCGGGCTGGGCACCGAATATTCTGATGCCCGGCTTGATCTGTCTGACAGCCAAGGCTATCCCAGATATGAGAGCTCCTCCTCCAACAGGTGCCACTATGGCATCAATTTCGGGCAGATCCTCGAGGATTTCAAGACCTATGCTCCCATACCCGAGGAGGGTCGGACGAAACGTGGGAACCATAGGCTCCTGGAATGCATGAATCCATGTCAAATCCCTCTGTGCGCTCAGCCCACGAACCTTCTGAACAATGTCCAGGGACGAAGACCCATACAGCAACGTCTCGGCTCCATAGCTTCTTGTGGCCTCGAGTTTAGATCTGGAAACATATTCAGGCATCACTATCAGAGCTTTTATCCCTAACTGCTGACAGCCATAGGCCACTCCTTGAGCCCAGTTCCCGCCTGAACTGGTGATAATACCCCTGTCCCTCGCCTCTTTCGATAGAGAACTTAATGCTGAATAAGCACCCCTTATCTTGAATGAACCATTTTTTTGGAGGCATTCTGGCTTTAAATGCACACGACACCCGGCCATCTCTTCAAAAGTCCTTGAATACTGGAGAGGTGTCGGGTTGACAACGTCCTTCAAAAACAATTTCATTTTAGCGAAATCATCTCTCTGAAACTTCATTTTCATATTAGCCTCCTAACGTAACTTCCTGTCTTAGTGCCTAATCCGTCAAATTGTCTCTGTATCCCACTGGACTCATTCCCGGAACTGGACAAAACTTCCACCAGGAACCAAGACGATTTTAAGATTGGGTTCCGCCTTGATTCGTTTATCCAGATAGGATTGGAGAGGGGCGGTTTTGATAAATCCCAGTTTTTCCGTTTCCTCTTGGTTGAAACGTGAATAAAGCAACACTCTCGTCTTAGACAACAATTTGGAGATGGCAACGGC
The DNA here is from genome assembly GCA_030609975.1 of Acidobacteriota bacterium. GTDB lineage: Bacteria > Acidobacteriota > Aminicenantia > Aminicenantales > Aminicenantaceae > JAUWSR01. Next base: position 2,478 of record JAUWSR010000221.1, read on the forward strand.
TTTGTGTCCACCCAAAACAAATTTTTCTCTGATCCTCGCATTCAACTTCCCGTAATCTTGCACATCGGCCATCCATTCCTTAAACACCCTCTCTCCGTATCCCTCTTCACAAGAAGCAACAAGTATGATCTCACCATTCTCTTTAACTATCCTTTTCACGTTGTCCAGCGCCTTTTGGGCTTGATAGAGGTTGATATCTTTGGGATATCCGCCTGGAGATGTGACGACGATATCGGCTTTTTCGTCAACGATCTTCTTGAACAGGTTGTTGTACAGCTCGATTCCTCTCAAGTGGGCCTCATTGTTCTTACCGGAGACAGCCGATATGATTCGTTTTTCATCATCTGTGATAACGTTGAATAAAAAATCTATCCCGACTATTTGTCCAGCTTCCTCAATATCTTGCCTGACAGGATTGTTTTTAAAATTTCCCGATACGGATTTGTCATCGAGCATCAATCTGTGGTTGGCCTCGATAGTCTTTCTTGAGCATATGCCTGGAATAACAGACTTAGCTCCCCCACTGTACCCGGCAAAGTAGTGGTACTCGATATTTGCAGTCGCGATCAAAAGGTCGGATTTTAATGCTTCTTCACAGACCTCAATCGGCGTCCCAGCCTTAGTGTACCCGACAAGCTCGAATTCTCCCTCATTTGAATCGATAAGTCGCCGGGTTTTGCCTGCGACATAATCTCCGACCAATTTGCGCCTTTCTTCATCAGTTTGACTCCTGTGGATTCCCAATCCGAATATTATATTGAAATCATAGATCCCGGCTGTTTCCAACTCATCAACAATAAAAGGCAAAAACTTGTATGAGGGACAGGGGCGGGTGACATCACTGACAATGATTGTCGCATTTCTTTTATCCTTTGACAGTTCAAGGAGGCTTTTCGACGCAATAGGATTTCGCAAGGCGTTTAGGATGATTTTTTGCTCATCCTCGGAGAATTTCGTCTTTTCTTTCTTTATGATATCGAGAATGTTTTTATCAGGAATATCGACAGTGATATGTTTCCGACCATAAGGGATATCAATTCTCATTACTTGTAATCAAGCCGTTTTTTCGAGGGCATGCTCGAATATTTTTAATCCTTCTTCCAACTGCTCTTCAGTGATGATAAGTGGAGGAATCCAGCGGATGACGTTGTCATGTGTACCGCAGGTCAGGATGAGCATACCGGTTTCTATACAGGCATTTTTCACGGCCACGGCTTTTTCCTTATCCGGAATTTTTCCGTTGGGTTTGACAAACTCCACTGCTGCCATCAAGCCCAATCCTCTGACATCACCGATAACAGGATATTTATCTTTGAATTCCTTGAGACGATGGAGTAATTTTTTCCCCAGGTTGGATGCATTCTCGAGGAGATTCTCTTCTTCAAAGATCTTGATAGTGGCTGCGGCAGCGGCGCAGGACACAGCATTTCCCCCATACGTCCCGCCATGTGAGCCAGGGACGGTTTCATCCATTATTTTGCGCTTTGAAGCGATGCAACTCAAGGGCATCCCTGATGCCAGTCCTTTAGCCATGATTAGGAGATCCGGGATGATGTCGAAGTGTTCGAAAGCGAAAAACCGGCCTGAGCGTCCAAAACCGCACTGAATCTCATCGGCAATGAGAAGGATTCCGTAGTCATCACATATTTTTCTTAATCCTCTGAGGAAACGCTTGGGAGGAACAACATAACCACCCTCACCCATAATAGGCTCCACCAAAATGGCTGCTGTTTCCCATGGCGCTGTCTGGCTGTGCAATATAAAATCTATCTCTTCAAGTGCCCAGTTACAATCTTTATCAAAGCCGAATTTCTCCGGATTGGCCTCTGCTTTGGGACACCGGTAACAGTAGGCATAGGGTGCGATAAACACTCCCGGCATCAATGGCTGGTAGCCAGCACGAAAGATCGTTTTTGTTGTGGTCAACGACATGGCACCGACAGTGCGGCCGTGAAATGCTCGTTGGAAAACGATGATGTTAGGCCTTTTCGTTACCTGCCGGGCAAGTTTGAGGGCGCCCTCCACGGCTTCCGCACCGCTGTTGGCAAAGTAAAATGTATTCAATTCCGAAGGTACGACCTTTCGGAGCTCTTCCATCAGTCGGAGCATGGGAGCATGAAATGCGGTATTCTGCTGGAGATGCAAGATAAGGTCCGCCTGTTCGTGTATGGCAGCCACGACTTTTGGGTGGCAGTGCCCGGTGTTGGTTACACCGATTCCGCAGGTGAAATCAAGATAACGTCTGTCATTGTGATCCCAGAGATAGGCTCCTTCTCCACGCACGATTATGGAATCCACGAGATGAGGAACAGCCTTAGTCAGATTAGACATGTGGTTTTCAAGCTTATTCATCTTATGCTCCTTTTATTTGATTTAAGCGTTTTTTTCTCTCGACTTATTATATTCTGTAGATTACAATGTCACAAGATATAAAATAGATTCCCCCATTTTTTACATTTCCGCTTACGCTTCCTTGTAATAAACAGAAATAATAAGTTAGATGTCTCTAAACCGTATTTGGGGGGGAAATCCAGATCAAAAGATCCCTTATATTCTTCTATCCACGGATCACCACAGGATAAATTTCCTTCAATGTCTCCACAAATTTCCTGTTCTGAGCCATAGTCCCAATGGTCACTCTCAAAAACGTGGGCTTTCCGTACATGATTAAAGGTCTGACGATCACTTCCTTCTTCTGAAGCTCAGCGCAAATTTCACGGCCGTCTCTTTTGACATCAATTGTCACGAAATTCGTTTCCGACGGAATGTAGAAAAGCGACATCTCATTGAATTGTTCATAGAGATATTTCTTACCAATTGCCGTAGTTTTCAGGGTCTTTTCCACATGGTCTTTATCATCCAGGGCAGCCATTGCCCCTATCTGTGCAAACTTGTTGACCGCAAAAGGAAGGCTGACTCTCCCCAGCGCTTCTATCATGTCCTCCCGGGCCACACAATACCCAACTCGAAAACCGGCCAAACCATACAACTTGGAAAATGTCCTCAAAACGAGGACGTTACGACCATGCCTCACAAGCGGGAGCGTTTCCGGAAAGCTCTCCCTGTCTGCATATTCGTGGTAGGCTTCATCACATATCAGCAGAACATCTTCCGGAAGTCCATCCATAAATCGATCGAACTTTTCCCGCCTCAAACTGGTACCGATCGGGTTCATCGGCAGGTCCAGGTAGACGATTTTTGTATTCTCATCAATCGCGGCCAGGAGGCCATCCAGATCATGATGGTAATCATCCAGAGGAACCTCCTTCGCATGGCAGCCGATGATCTGGGTGACGAGCTTGGACACGATGAAGGAGCATTCGCTCATGACGATGTTGTCATCCCTGTTCAATATAGCGACGCCGGCCAGATAGATCAACTCCGAGGAACCGTTACCTATCCGAATGTTGTCCATCGGAAAATTCAGGATTTTTCCCAGCTTTTCCCGCAACTCATAACAACTGTTATCCGGATAGATATTTCCCTCTGCGAGTGCCTCTTTTACGGCGTGGATTGCCAGAGGCGATACTCCCAATAGATTCTCGTTGGAGGCGAGCATACACACTTCCCCCTCGATACCGAGTTCCCGCCGTAGAAGCTCGATAGGCTTTCCCGGTTTAGACTGCTCGATTTTGAGGACATTGTCCCTGTAGAGTATTTTCATTTTGCTATCGTTATTACCGTGTTTAATGAACCTGGATTATTCAGGAGAAACAAATGTGAGAAGAGGCGATAAATGGGGTTGGCGATGGCTTTGAAATGGTCCATGTTTAAAAAGAAAAAAGAAGTATGTCAGATTTTCTAACAAATTTCGAGTTTTAATTGATATCTTGCCCTTATTTAGATACATTAGTTACTATTTTGAAAAGTAGCTAGCCTGGACTATTCACGAGTTGAGGTGGATTTAGTGGTTAGGTTGGGTCGGCGCAAAGCGCAAAGGATATATCAAACTGAGACACTCTTTCGGGAAGGAGAACGTGAAATGATAAAAAAAATCAGCCACTTGGGATTGGCGGTCGAAAACCTTGAAGAGAGCAGGGAGTATTACAAGAAAGTTTTCGGTTTGGATTCGTCCGAACCGATCGTGGCGGCAA
>JAUWSR010000196.1 GCA_030609975.1 Acidobacteriota bacterium
ACCGACACCGAGATATATATTCATTATAATCAACCTATTACTCAATTCATCTTGCAGCATTGTGATTGAAACATTTTCCAAAACTTTTTCTAAGAATAAGTCGGCCAAATTTACCTTCCAGGCGAGCCGGTCTCACTGCATCGGCTTCGTTGTAGCCTGTTCGCGGTACCTTAGTACAGCTTCACAGGCCACTGCCTCGCCGCTACAGCAACCTCGACTCGTGAATAATCCAGGTTAGTCAGGTGCATGCAGAAAGAGTCCGATTCCTTGGTCTCGAACCTGCTCAAAAGGGGGGAGATTATGGAGCTCCAGAGGTTTTTCAGGAAAGAGCTCGTTCCAACTGCCCGTCAGAGCCTGAAAGGCAGCTAGGTGACGAGCTACCCTCAGGCGGAGGGGAATGCCGTTTTCATCAAAAGGAACGAACAGGCGGCCCATGCGGGCGGCCCTAACATAATTCTTATCCTTGCCGGATACGATCAGATCCGCTGAAGGCTTGCCTTTGAGCCTTCCGTGGGATACGTTTGCGGTCTCGAAGAGAAAGGCGGGGATACCTCCAGAGTCTCCCCATTCCCTATGGCTCAATCCCCGAAGGGTTCGTGGAGATTCTTCCAGGCGAAATACCAGGTCCTGCATCTGAAGTTCCATGAGTGTCCAGGCCGCCAATTCCCCCCCCCGTTCGTGAAATACGATCGCGTTCACTACCGGATATTCAGGCGCAGCTTCATGAAGGTCAAGAGCCAGGTCGATCTTCTCCTGAGCGATCAGCCTTTGGAAACCCCAGGCTATGCGCTCGGTGAGGTTTCCCTTTTCCCGGCCAGGATAATTGCGGTTCAAGTTGCGGCTTTCTGTGCCGGCCAGCATTTGACCGGCAGGATTGGCGTAAAGGATGGGGTCCGGCCATTGGTGGATGGGATTGGTGAGGCGGGAGCCGTAGCGGAACCACCGCTTGCCTTGAGGTGTTTGAAGAGGGAAGCGTTGGGGATTGGCTTCAAAGGGATCATTATGAGAGAAGCCGCTGTGATTCGCTTGGGGAACTATAAACACTTTGCCGCGCTTCACTTTGAGGTTTTCTGTCAGTAGGACCGAGGTGATAAATCCCGCAGGTTCGTTAGGGTGAGTCCCTCCCAGTATGAGCACGTTCGCTCCCTCCTCCTCACCCTGGAAAATATAGATAGGCGTGTCCCCTGGTGAATTTTCCAGAGCGGGGGAATAGGCCGAGAGATGACTGATACGGGATAGGCCTCCGCTGGGATAGAGCACATCCGCCTTCCTCAGGAGAAGAAACGTCTTCCCGGCGCTAAAACAGATGACCAAGGTGAAAAGGAATAGAAATCCACCCCGGAGTATATGAGGTCTGAAAAGACGCTGCCGCAAAGATTTTTCCGTGCTGTATATTTTCATTTTATCAAGAAGCACCTCAGGATGAATAACATCAGGACCAGAGCCGTACTAACCTGCCAAACTCCCCGTTTTTCTCTAAAAAGGGCGAAGACAAGATGGCCTGAGAGGTAAAGTACGATCAAATGATACAAAATGTGCATTGCTTTATAAAATCCTTTCCACCCAGGGGGATAAGAGCAATAGTCCGACTCCCATGACTAGAACCAAGAGAGCCGGTATCAAGCACAGCCTGAGGACCTTGAAATAATTTTTCTCGTTCACGACCTGAGCCGCAAAAATGCCCGCCAAGGCTGTAGGAGGCATCAAGTCTCCTAAGCCGGCGATGGCCGATAAGGCCGAGGCTGTGATGATGGCGTTTTTCCCGATCAAGGCCAAGATAAAAGGAACGCCCAGGATGGAGGCGGAACCGTAGGCGGAAACTGCGCCAAAAAGGGGCATGCTGATAGCGATTCCCACATATAGGAGGATCTCTGGGAGTGAGAGAAAGCTGACAACCGTCCAACCCCGCCCCCCAGTGAGCGTCATGATCTGGATGAACATCCCCACTCCCACCAGAATACTCAGGATAGGCATGGCTTCCCTGAGGGCATCTTGAGTGGCCTGGAGAAAATTAAAAGGACGGCCGCAGACAAGGCCGGTCAGGCTGCCCAGAAGGAAAATGGCAGGAATGCCGATATCGGGGATATGGCCCTTGGGAATATTCAAGGTGAGCAAGAGAGCGAAAACCACGGCTAAAGGGATGTAGAGCCGGATTCCATAACGTTGGAATTGGGATTCAGGCAGGATGGTTTGCATCTCTCCGTATTCGATGATCCGGATATCTTTGTATCCCAGATAAAGCGATATGAAAAGGGCCAAGGGGATCACGATGATAAGCAGGGGGACGGTCAGTCCCACATAAGGCATATCCACACCCCCTCCCATGATCATCACCAGGATATTGACAGGTGGCGCGATCATACCCAAGATGGCCCCCATGGCGATAAGAGCAGCGGCTTTAACTTTCGAGAGTCCCAATTTGATTAAAACCGGTGCAACCAGGGTTCCGGTGCTGAGCACTGCCACCGTGGAGGATCCGGTGATCATTCCCGGAAACATGATGATGAGCATGACGGTGAGCAGAAGAGAGAGCTTGCGACGGTAAAAAGTTTTGAGCAGTACGGCCGTTACCGTATCCAGGATGCCGGATACTTTGAGGACTTGCATAAAGATCATGGCGGTCACAATGATCAGGGTGGTGTCAAAGTAACCGAAACCGCCTTCGACCAAATGCCTGAGGGCGAATCCCTGGCCGCTCAACAAGGCTCCCCCTAAAGCGGATATTGCGAGAGAGATACCGATAGGCAGCTTGCCACCCATTGCCAGCAGTGCGAAAATCCCCACCATGATCAGCAGGATGGCATATTCTGGCATGGGATTAAACTTGTGTCAGGGCGGACTCATTTTTCAGGTGGAAAAATTTCACCCAGAGGTTGGAGAGCATCCACCGCTCGCTCCACCTCGATCAGAGTTATATTGTTCTGCTCGCAAAGAGTGCTGAAAAGACCGTCTTTGTTGCCGCTTTTAACGACGATGGCCATCTTGGCGTGAGGCAGGAATGTGGAGATGAAGTCATCGGTAAGCTGGCCCCGGCGGGCTTCCCCCCCAAGATGCATACAGATCACAGGAACTTCGAGCTTTCGGGCGGCAGCCAACAGCTCTTCAACCCGTCCCTTTTCCTGAGCTACATCCAAGCCGGCCGCTCCCAATCCTTTGAGACTGGCACCCAGGGAAAGCACCAGCGTCTTGTTCCCGTGCAGCTCTTGAGACGTAGCCAATTTGGAGAGGGTGTAGTCCAACGTGGCCCGTTTGGCCAGGACCGCAGCCAGTTGAACCTCCGCGCTCTGGCCGGCGGAGGTGATCAGCAGAGGCTGTTCGAACTGTGCTGTCTCTGCTGCCTCGACGGTCCCATCTGCTCCGGAGAGGCATAAGCTTACCGCCACGAATATAATCGCGATCTTATTATAGTCTTTCATTTTGCCGGTCCCTTTCATTCTCAACATTCAAACAGATTTCATGATATTGACTTCTTTTCCTGAAATCAAGCCAATATAAATTCTCTTAGTAACCGGCACCGGCCCCGTCGCGACGGGAATCAGCCCCTCCCAAAATGAGGTTTTTGGAGGGGAAGAGCCGTATCCCCTGGGCTCCACCAAAATATTTATCGTAAGCTTCTCTTATCGTAAAAACGTGTCCCCACTGTTCCAGGATTGAGCGAATATTCTCTCCGATGCGTGATTCGAGGGAGAGATTGCGGGCTTTCCCTCGCGAAGAATAAGAAAAAAACCGCGGGGCTTCGATGGCCTCGTCCATGCCCATTCCGAATTCAGTCAGGTTAAGGATGATCTGGCTGAGGGAAGGGAATATACGAGTCCCTCCTGGCGAGCCCAGAATCAGGAAAGGTTTGTCCTGCAGAAATAGGAGCAGGGGAGCCATGTTGCTGACCGGCCGTTTGTGAGGTCCGGGAGCATTGGGGGAATCGGGGTCCGGCGCAAAGTCCTCCATTTGGTTGTTCAAGATAAAGCCCGTTCCGTCCGGGATGATCCCGGATCCAAAAAAAGAGTTGATGGTTTGTGTCAAAGCCACCAGGTTTCCTGCTTGATCTACGACACAGAGGTGGGATGTGTTGCCTTTCTTTTCGGGCGGCATTCCGAACTCGCCGGCCGGATAGGCATCGGCCGTACGGCCTGCCTGGATACGAGCGCGGATGCTAGCAGCATAGGTCTTGTTCAGGAGCTCTGTCACCGGGATGTCCACATAGACCGGATCTCCCAGGTAGCGTGCCCTATCTGCGAACAGGAAGCGGAAGGCTTCGCTGAGGTGGTGGATGTATTCCGCACTGTTATGGCCCCACTCTTGTAGGGGCCAGCCCTCACAAATATTCAGCAGCTGCAGGATGTGCAGCCCGCCGCAGCTGGGTGGTTGGGCTGTATAAAGTGTGAAATCCCGGTATGTTCCGGTGAGCGGTGCTTGCTCCTGTACCCTGTATGCCTTGAGGTCGGCCAGGGTCATGATCCCACCCTTTGCTTGCACGGCAGCCACGATTTTTTCTGCGGTTTTACCTTGATAAAACTCCTTTATTCCCAGGGAAGCGATCCGGCGGAAAAAAGCCGCCAGCTCCGGGTTGCGGAAAAAATCGCCGGGTTCAAAAGGAAAGCCATCATTCAAATAAAGGTTGTTTTCACCGGCATTCAACAGCAGCCTTTCGTACTCGTCTTTGTTGATCTTACTGAAGGTGGTGCTCACATGGTAGCCGTCCTCTGCGATGATAATAGCCGGTTGGATCACTTCTTCTAAAGTCTTGCTGCCGTAAGCTTCGAGCGCATGAATCCAGCCCGCCAGTGCACCTGGGACCGCTACAGCCAAGCCGTGGCTCTGTCTCCAGAGATTATTTATCTCTCCATCCTGCAGGAACATCTCAGGAGAGGCTTTTGCCGGTGCTTTTTCTCGAAAGTTGATGAGCGTGGTTTTTTTAGCTTCGGCCAAATGGATGACCATAAAGCCACCCCCACCGATACCAGACGCGAATGGCTCTGCGGCATTCAGGGCCAAAGCCGTGGCCACGGCGGCATCTACGGCGTTGCCGCCCTGCTTGAGGATGCGCAGACCGGCTTCGGCGGCGAGAGGATGTGCTGCTACCACCATGCCGTGCTGGGCCGTAAAATCATAGGGGACATGAGGGTCGGAGGGCGGCGTGGGAGTGGTTTCTTTTTGGCAGCTGGTTCCCAGAAAACAGAGGATAAACAGCAGTGGAAACAACCGTCTACTCAGCATCTTGTTCCTCCTCTAAGATCTTTTCGATCTCTTCCGTTGTGGGCAGGTCCTGCAGGCTGTTCAGGCCGAAATAGGTGAGGAATTTGGTGGAGGTGCGGTAGATCAGGGGTTTCCCCGGGCTTTTTTTCCGGCCTGTGATCTTGACCAGCCTTTTAAGCAAAAGAGTTTTTAAAGCATGTGCGGCGTCAACGCTACGTATGGCGGAGATTTCAGCCAGGGTTATGGGCTGGTGATAGGCGATTATGGAGAGAGTCTCCAAGGCTGCCGGCGAGAGTCGGCTGCGTTTATCCAGATTCAGAAGTTTTTTTACCCAAGGGTCGAGCTCGGGTTTGGTGGCGAAGAGATAACCTCCTGCAGATTGAAAAACCACGATCCCCGAATCCTGGGAGGCATAGCTGTCCACGATCTTCTGGAGGGCGGTTTCGATATCGTTATCCGAATACTCTGTCATAATATTCTTTATCTTTTCCGGAGTGAGTGGCTCGATAGAAACAAAGATCAAGGATTCTATGATGCTTTTAAGAGAGTTTTTCATGTCACAAATTCCTCCCTCAGCCAAACTTTGATGGTGCTGAATAGACTGTCTTGAATGGCAACCACGACTTTGTTCTTAATAAGTTCCAGGAGGCAGAAAAATGCGAACAATGCTTCCTCGAAGGAGCGTTGCTCTGCAAAATATGCCTGAAAATCCAGATAACCGTTTTCCTTCAGGTGAGCAATGATCTCCTGCGCTTTTTCTTTGAGCGAAAATTCCTTGCCCTTGAGGATTTTGACACGCTCTCTCTCTTGTCGCTTCATCAGCGTAAAAAATACCTCTGCCAGGTCGAAAAGCGATACCTCTATAAAATCCAGTTCATCCGAGGGGGTTATGGGAGGCAGAAAGTCCCGCTGCCAGGTCAACATCTGATCCTTTTCTTTTTCCCTCAAAAGGTTACAGGCCGCCTTGATTTTTTGATGGTCCAGGAGGCGTTCCACCAATATCTTGCGTGGATCCATGTCGTCTTCCAGGGAGGCTTCTCTTGGTAAAAGCATCTGTGATTTTATGTGAATGAGGAGTGCTGCCACTACCAGAAACTCTGCCTCGCGTTCCAAGTTGATCTGTTCTTTGTCGTCCAGATATTCCAGATAGGTACGCGTGATGGTGGCCATGGGAATGTCGTGAATTTCAAGTTTTTTCTTTTTGATCAGGAAAATCAAAAGGTCTAAAGGACCTTCAAATATCTCGAGTTTAACCTGGTAGGTGTCTGTCATCTTAAAAGAGGAAAAGTATGATAGCGGAATAGATGGGGCGGATAATGAGGCGAAAGACTCCTAGATAGAGCAAGCCCAGGACGATAATAAATCCGAAGGGGCGCAGGGTTTCGATCTTCTGGGCCGCTTTTTCAGAAACGAGGCCGATCAGGATCCCACTGCCGTCCAGAGGAGGGATAGGAATAAGGTTGAAAACGGCCAGGATGACATTCAGATACACACCGAAAAACAAGATGAGCGAAAGCCCTTCCAGTGGTTGGATACCCTGAGGCATCCCTCTCCCTGAAAGGTAAGAGTATAGGAAATAATTTACGCTGGGGACAGCAGCTTTTAGGATTTTCAAAAGGATTATGGCCAGAAAAGCTGCTGATAAATTGGCAAGGGGGCCGGCGGCAGAGATAAAGAGGTTGTCCCTTTTGGGGTCTTTCAGATTGAGGGGATTGACCGGCACGGGTTTGGCCCAGCCGAAAGGCGGCGCTCCCATGATCACCAGCATGGCGGGAAGGAGTACGGTTCCAATGGGATCGATGTGAGGGATGGGATTGAGAGTCACCCGGCCCAACATTTTAGCTGTAGGATCTCCCAGGCGGTTTGCGGCCCACCCATGTGCGGCTTCGTGTATTGTGATCGCGAAGAGAATGACAAACAGGCTGATGGCTATCGTGAGAATGTTCATTTTGTCATTTATTCCAGAGGACATTTATACCATATCTGTAAAGAAGGGTAAACTGCTGCGCTATTGTCGTACGCATCCTTAATTCCGTGGTGATACCAGAATTTGGGGATGGCTTCGCTCCAGTCGGATTTTTAACGCCATTCCCTCTCTGTTTTTCTCGGCTCTGCGGAACTCCGCATGTTTACATATCCCCCGCTAC